>JBITAD010000355.1:0-13214 GCA_044439945.1 Blastopirellula sp. JB062 | reverse complement strand
GTGTTGCGGATTGCAGTGCTATCGGCGATAGCGCTGCAATTGCGAGGGCAGCATTCATTGCCCACAGCATATTGTGTAGGCGGTGCTCGCAAAACACAAGATGCTGTGGCTGATAATTTTGAATATCGCCAGATCTTGGGGCCTGGCAATATCAATTTATCAGCCGGAGGCCCAATATATCGTGGTAGCACTTTGCGTCAACCACAATCTCTTTACCTTTTCCTAACATTAGACATGCCAGTGGGTAGCGTCACGCGGGCTCGACGTAAGTCGAAGCCCGGCGAGTGCTGTCAGTGCTTGCGTTCGGCCGATTTGACGAGCCTCCGAAAAATCATCAGCAAGGAGCGGATGAAGATTGGGCGAAACTCGGAAAATCGGTGTACCCACGGGCGTCTGGGCCGGCGCCGTACCAAAGCTGCGGATCCGCCTCGGGAGCGAGCGGCAATTGCTGCGCGAAACGGACCGCTAGATCGGGATTACTGATGAAGGGTCGCCCAAAAGCAATCAGATCGGCGTCGCCGTTCAGGATCGCCTTTTCCGCCAAGGTTTGGTCATAGCCGCAATTACCCATCAGCGGACCGGCGTAAACTTGCCGAAATTCGGCCAAGGTCATCGGATCGCCCTGTTCGTGAAAGCCAAATTGCAGGCCGTCGACCACGTGCAAATAGGCGAGCCCTAGCCCTGAGAGCTGCGTCGCTGCGTACGTAAATTGTTGGCGATAGTCGGGTGACCCCATGTCGTTAAAGACTCCGTTCGGCGCCAATCGAACGCCGACTCGGCCGGGTTCATAGACTTCGCTGACGGCGGCGACGACTTCTCGTAGAAATCGATAACGGTTTTCGATAGAGCCGCCGTATCGGTCGGTCCGACGATTCGTTTTTGATTGTAAGAACTGATCAATTAAATAGCCGTTAGCGGCATGTATCTCGATACCGTCAAAGCCCGCCGCCTGGGCGCGTGCCGCCGCCGCTCGATAGTCGGCGACGACGCCGACCACTTCGTCGGTCGTCAAAGGACGAGGCGTCTCGTACTCTTTCTTCCCCTCGTCGGTATGGACCTGGCCGGTCGTAATTTTTACGTCCGACGCCGAGACCGGCATTTCGCCGCCATGAAAGCTGCTGTGCGAAGCGCGGCCGGTGTGCCAAAGCTGTAAAAAAATCTTGCCGTCCACCTGATGAACCGCGTTGACCACGTCGGCCCAGCCTGCGGTTTGTTCATCGTTATAAATGCCGGGCGTATTATTCCAGCCGATCCCTTGCCGCGAAATAACGGTCGCTTCAGAGATCAGAAGGCCTGCGGTCGCTCGTTGGGCGTAGTATTCGGCCATCATCGCGGTCGGTACGCGATCATCGCCCGCCCGAGCCCGCGTTAGCGGCGCCATGACGACTCGGTTTTTAAGCGAAAGTTTGCCAAGAGAAAAAGGTTGCAAAAGCGGCGATTGCGACATGACGGTATCCTGGGCAAAGCGAAGGGACGAAATAGCTTTTCTGGTTCGATGTAGCCGCTAGTCGGGGCGTTACTGCGGCTACCCGAAGCGCCCCCTAGTCGAATTTTTCGATTGCGCGAGACGCTATTTCGCAAACAAGAGGGCTTAATGTTCTTGGGCGGGCAAGTGCGAATCGTCGAAATGGACATGCAATTGGGGACGTTTTTCGACCAGTCGCGCTAAGCCGGGCTCGGTGATATCCGTTTGATCGACGTAAAACGACTGGAGCGAAGCGATATTGGCGATATGCTCGAGCGATTGGTCGGTCAACGGAGTCTCTAAGACATGCAAAAAAAGCAAACTCTTATTGTCTTGCAAGGCCGAAAAGCCCGCGTCTGTGATTGCGGGGCTTCCGATCCGCAGTTGGGTCAGATCCGGCAACTGGGCAAGTTCGGCCAGACCGGCGTCGCTTAGTTTCGTATGAGGAAGATTGACGAATTGAAGCTGAGGGAGCGTCGCCAACATGGCGGCGGTCGCATCGTCGACCGGCGTCTGATCAAGTCGCAAGCGGCGCAAGTTGGCGGCGCGTGCGAGCAGTTGCAACTCGGCGGGCGAAACGGTGCGTTGGGTCACTTCGATCGAGTCGCTTTCGCCGGCGACGACCCGGCGCAGTTGCTCACGAAAAGAAGGTTCCGGCGGTTCGCTCGATCGAGGCGCCGGCGAGTTGCAACCGGCAATCAGCAATAACAACAGAAAGGAGATTAGCCGCATTGAGGACACCGCATTCGATAACGCGTCATTCCGCCCCCTCGACTGGTCGATAGCGTCATGATGTCGCCGCATTGAGGGCAATAGTCCGGCGTCGCTTGATCATCGCCGGAGTCGAGCTTTTCGCGACAGGCGACGCAGGTATCGGCGTCAGGGAAAACTTCGAGACGCTCCAGCGGAATCGGCTTGCGGCAAACTTGGCAAACGCGGCGTTGATCCCAGTCTTCTTCGTCATCTCGGGGAAGATCAACTTTCAAGCCGCTGCGACCGCAGTCGCCGCATGATAACTTGCCCGCACTGCGGCGAAACAGTTCGATGACCAAATGCGGGTCAGGGGTTTCTTCGCGCCGAAACATTCCTAGCGTCATCAATTGACGGACCATCGCCAAATGGTCGCAGACGAGATGCCAGCGGCAGTCAGGGCAAGATATTTCGAGGCGTTCCATAGGCTATTTCGGGCGGCGGGCGATCGTCTGGACAAGTCGGTTTCGCCAGGTGACGTCTCGCCAAAATCAAAGCGAGCGAATTTCCGGTCAAAGATGAAAGATCAAATTCGGATTATAACAACCGGCGAAATCGGCCATAATCTGGGGGATGCGATTTCTTCCATTTGGGAAATGTCCATGATCGAAGCGGCGTCCTCTTGGCGAACTGAAAAAGTGGTTCTGATTCACGGGTTCGCCTCGTCGCGTTGGTGGTTATTGCGACTTCAGCGAAGCTTGCAAGCCGCCGGTTTTGCGACGCAATCGTATGGCTACGTCACGTTAATCGGCGATATCGAAGCGTACGCCCAACGATTTGCCGCGTTATTACGACAGCTTGATCAAGACGAAAGCCTGGGGCGGCTGCATCTCGTCGCCCATAGCATGGGCGGAGTTGTGGTGCGACGCGCTTTGCAACTATATCGCCCGGCGCGTCTAGGGCGCGTCGTGTTTATGGCGAGTCCGCATCGCGGCTTATACGCGGGGCGGTTTTGGGGGCGGCTCTGTCGTCTGCTTTATTGCCGTGCGGTTGCGCAAATGTCGGATGACGCCGGCAGCTATGTCAATTCGCTTGCCGCGCCCGACTTCGAGTTCGCCGTGATCTCGGCGGCGCACGATCATTTAGTGACGGTCGAATCCGCCGAACTGGCCGGGTACGCCGACCGTCGCATTTATCCGACGATGCACACCATGCTGTTATTGCGACGCGACGTGGCCGAAGACGTTTGTCATTATCTCAAACATGGGCGATTTCTCGAGATTTCTCTGACGAAAGACGAAAGATGAATCAACAGCAACTTGAGTTGTGGCGAAAAATCGAATCGTTTTCGATCGATGAAGGAGACGAACGGCTCACTTTCGTAAAGCGACTGGCCCGAGAGAATGGTTGGACCTGCGACTTTGCCGAACGAGTCGTTCTCGAATACAAGCGGTTTGTTTTTTTGGCTGCCGTGTCAGACAGCCCGGTCACTCCTTCGGTCGAAGTCGATCAAGCTTGGCATTTGCATTTGGTTTACACCCGATCGTATTGGACGCGAATGTGTCAGCAGGTATTAAAGCGTCCTTTGCATCATGGGCCGACCAAAGGCGGCGCGGGCGAAGCGGCGAAGTTCGTCGATTGGTACGAGCGGACGAAACGAAACTACGTCCAGTTTTTCGGGATCGCCCCGCCCTGCGATATTTGGCCGGAGTCTGATCAGCGTTTTGATCCGTCGGCGCAAATGCAAATGGTCAACGTCGGCGCAAACTGGATTTTGCCCAAACCGTCGTTGCGCGTCGCTTCGCTTGCCGGCGGCGTACCGTGCGTCGTCGGCGCGGTCGCTTGGCCGACTTTGTGGGGCGCGCTACAACTCTCGCCGGTGACCAAAGTCGTGATTGTCGTTTTCGTCGCCATTTTTGTCATTGGGTTGATCTCGCTCTTGATCAAGAGCGGGCGCAACTCTGGCGGCGGATGCGATAGCGGTTGCGGAGGGGGCTGGTTCTTTTGGGGAGATAGCGATTGCAGCAGCGACTCTGGGTGCGGCAGCAGTTGCGGCGGAGACTGAGGATCCGGAGGTGCGCAGAAAAAAAGTCGCCGTTTTTGCGCGTCTATTCGCGCCAAATTGCTGCTGTTTCGCAAGCCAGGCGATTTTTTTTGGGCGACTATAGGCAGTCGCTCTAGACGGGGCTATTTTCAAAGGTAGTCAATTGCTTTTAGTTCCCCCTACCCACTCGCATCAACCGTCAAGGACCCGCCTGATGAAACGAATCTTGCCGCTGTTCTCTTTAGCTCTATTGGTTTTCGCTAGCGCCGGGTCGACGGTTCGTGCCGAAGACGAAGGCTTTACGACGCTGTTCAACGGAAAAAATCTTGACGGCTGGATCGGCGATGTCGACGGCTATTTTGTCGAAGATGGCAAAATTGTGTGCGACCCGAAAAAAGGGGGCAATCTGTACGCCGCCGATGAGTACGACAATTTCATCTTGCGGTTTGAGTTCAAGCTCGAAAAAGGCGCCAACAACGGCCTGGCCGTGCGTGCCCCGCTCAAAGGGCATTCGTCGTATGACGGCATGGAATTGCAGATTTTGGATAATGACGCCGAAGTCTACAAAAACATCCAGCCTTACCAATCGCACGGCTCGGTCTACGGAGTCGTCGCCGCCAAACGGGGTTTCCTGAAACCGGTTGGCGAGTGGAACAAGCAAGAGGTCATCGCCGACGGCAGCAAGATCAAAGTGACTCTCAACGGCGAAGTGATCGTCGACGCCGATCTGAAAGAGGCGACCAAAGATGGCACGCTCGACAAAAAAGAGCACCCCGGCGTCAAGCGCGAATCGGGCTATCTCGGCTTTTTGGGGCACGGAACGCGTGTTGAGTTCCGCAACATTCGCATCAAACCGTTGACCAAATAGTCGCTAGCATTGCTGCGTTAATTTTGGCGATCTGCATAAATTGCGTGTCGCCCGGCAATTTGTGGTAAATCCTTAGAGACCGTCAGGTCGATTGCAATAGATATCGCAGTCGATCGTGGCGGTCTTCGCTTTTCTACGCCGCAAGCTTGCGGACGGAAAATGCAGGCGAATCGCCCTGTCGCCGCTCTTCTGCGATCGGTATGATTTCACGGCTTCTCACTAAAACGAGCCGCAGATCTCAAGGACTGAGACTGTACGCATAACGGAATGATGCGAAACACGAGGATACTACTGGGGCTGATCGTCTTTGCGACTTCGTTCGTGATGACCGGCACAGCCAGCGCAGATACGGCGGAAAAATTGTACGCCGTGGCGGCGAGCCAATATGCCCGGAAAGATTGGGAAGCGGCGATCGTCGCTTTCGATCGTTTTCTGCATGATTATCCGCAGCACGAATTGGCCGGGCCGCTCTTTTTTTATCGCGGCGAAGCGCTGATTCAACTAGAAGAATATGACTCGGCCCAGCAGTCTTACGAAAAATTTCTCCAGCGCGAGCAAACTCACGCGAGCCGCGCTCAAGCCGAGTTTCGTGTCGCCGAATGCTATTATTTAACCGGAGAGCTTGAACAAGCGCAATCGCTGTTTGAAACTTTTGTCGCCTCGCGGAAGGATCATCCCCTTTGCGTCCATGCTTTGCCCTATATGGGCGAGATCGCCTTGGCGAGTCGCGATTTTGATCAGGCCGAGCGATTGTTTCGCGATGCGAAAGCGGCCGCGCCAAGTCCGGCGATGCAAGCCGAGGCCGAACTGGGACTCGCACGCAGCTTACGCGAAAATGGGCGACTGAGCGAAGCTCGCCGCGCCTATCGGGCGGCACTAAGCCAAGAATTGGTCGAACTGGAGGACGCCAAGTTTGAGCTAGGCGTCTTAGAGTATCGTCTGGGCGAGCATCGAGAAGCGGTTAAGCGGCTTGCCGAAATCGCCGACGGAGACGGGCGTCATCGCGATCTGGCCAAGCTTTGGATCGCCAAATCATATTACGAAGTTCGAGATTGGCCGCAAGCCGAAGAGCGACTGCAGACGTTGGCGCAAGAAGATAGGCTGCAGTCCTACCAAGACGAAATCGATTATCTCATCGCGCGGATTCGCTACGAACAAGGCGGCGTTAGCGAAGCGTTGAGCTTGTTCAATCGTTTGCTTGACGCCCATCAAGATTCGGATTGGTGCGATGAGACGCTATATTATTTAGCCGAAGGGAACGTCGTCACAGGCGATCTCGACCAAGCGAGCGTCGCGGCTCAGCGGCTAATCGCCGATCATCCCAAGCAAGAGGCGACCCCGCAAGCGGTTCGCCTGGTTGCGCGTAAATGGCTAGAGCGTGAGCAATACGATCGGGCGATCGAGTTGTTGGATTCGCCAGGCTTCGACGACGTCGCGCCCGAAATGGAAACGACGGCGACCGCCTGGAACTTTGAAAAGTCGTACCTACGCGGAATTGCGCAGTTGGGCGCAGGCGACACGTCAAAAGCGAGCCAGTTTCTGAATAAAGCGATTCAAGCAACTGAGCTGCCGGAGCAGCAAGGCACGGCTTATTACGCTTTGGGTTTGGCGGCTGAAAGAAGACAGGAAGACGCCGCGGCGGCCAGCCACTTCGCCAAATATTTAGAGCTTGCCCCGACTGGGGAAGAGGCGACCGCCTCGCGATTGTTGTTGGCATCTTCTTTGGCGAAGATCGGGCAGCTAGAAGACGCTCAAGCGGCCTATGCCTTGATAAACGCGGAACAATGCGATTTGCGGCTGTACTTGCTGACGACGCGTCGTTTGGCCGAAATCGCGCTGAAGGATGGCGAGAAGCAATGGGCAGGGCAACTCTTTCAGACGCTTGCAGCCGAGGGAAATCCAGACGAGTTTGTCAAAGCCGGATTAGCCGGCCTTAGCTGGGTTCGGTTAGACGCCGCCCATGACGAAACGTCGGCCGCCGCCATCGAAGCGTTGATCGAGAGAGACCCGCACAGCAGCTACATTCCCACGGTGTTGGCGGCTCGCGCCCAGATCTTGCTCAAACGAGACAACAAATCGGAAGCGTTAGCGGTCTTTCAACAGATATATCGCGATTATCCAGACTCAGACCCGGCTCCGGACGCCATGCTTTCGGCCGCTCAAATTTTAAGCGAACGGCAAGAGTTTGGTCGTGCCGCTGAGCTTTACCGCACGTTGGTACAAGCGCCGAGCGAAGATCTGGCGATTGACGACTTGCATTATCAGCTTGGTTGGGCCTTTTATGACCAAGGAAATAAAGCCGAAGCGGCGGAGCAGTGGCGCATCCTTTGCGAAAACTACCCTGAAAGCCCTTTATGGTCCGACGCCGCTTACCGTCGCGCCGAGAGCTTGTTGACTGCCAAGAAGCATGAAGAAGCGAAACGGCTACTAGAAAAAATCGTCGCCCAGCAAGATCAGCAAGTCCGGGCGCACGCGACTTATTTGCTAGGGCAGATCGCGATAGGGCAAGAAGATTGGCCCGCAGTCGCAACGCACATGGCAAAGCTGACCGACGGCGAAAGCGGCGAAGAATTAGCGCGGCTAGCCAGCTATTGGCAAGCCGAATCGCTGTTTCGCCAGCAGAATTTTCGCGAAGCGGCGCCGCTGTTCGAGCAAATTGAAACTGAAATTCGCGGTCGCGATTTCGCCTGGAAAGAGACGATCGCGCTGCGACGCGCCCAACTCGCGGCACATTTAGGCGACTGGGATCAAGCGTTGCAATTGGCCGAGTCGGCCGCCGAGAAATTTCCTGGCTTTGAGCAGCGGCACGAACTGGCGTATCTGCAAGGTCGGTGTTTGGCGCGTCAGGCCCGCTTTGCCGACGCACGCGCCGCCTATCAACGCGCGATCGACCACGCGACCGGCGACGGATTAGAGACGGCGGCGATGGCGCAATGGATGATCGGCGAAACCTACTTCCATCAAAAGAATTATCAAGCGGCGATTCAGGCCTATGCCCGCGTTGCGGCGCTGTACGACTTTCCGCGCTGGAAAGCGGGCTCGTTGCTTCAAATCGGCAAGTGTTACGAAATTTCGCGTCAGTGGGAGAAAGCTCAGAAATATTACGACGAAGTGAGCGCGGCCTTCCCTGACACGTATTTTGCCGGAGAAGCGCAGCAGCGACTTAGCGTGGTTCGACAGCGTCGCGAAACGGCAGACGTCAAGCAGACGGAGCGACGTTAATCGGCGTATTGCATACGAAATTATTTTCTTCTCTGCCGGCGTCTCCCATCGCTGGAGTTTCGAAATCGGGAGTGAACTGAAATGGATGTCAGTCAGCGACGAACTTTCGGACGAGGCCTACGCACCATCGCGTCGGTCGCCGCGATCGGCGTGATTTTTTTCGCGACGGCGGCTTTTGCGCAAGAAGCGCCGGAAGCGACTGCGACCGAATCGCCGATTCCGACGAAAAACATGTTGCAAGCGGTGCGCGACGGCGGATTGTTGATGTATCCGATCGTGCTTTGTTCATTTCTATTGCTAGTCTTTATCTTTGAGCGCGCGATCAGTTTGCGAGCGGGCCGCGTGATCCCCCGGCCGTTTGTGAAGCGATTTCTAGAACAAATCCGCGAAGGTCAGATCGATCAAGACCAAGCGTTGGCATTGTGCGAAGAAAACCGAAGCCCCGTGGCCGAAGTTTTCTCGGCGGCAGTCAAAAAATGGGGGCGTTCTTCCGTCGAAGTCGAGCAAGCGATTATCGATAGCGGCGAGCGAGTCACCAACGGTCTGCGGCGTTATTTGCGATTGTTTAACGGCATTTCGACGATTAGCCCATTGTTGGGCTTGCTCGGTACGGTGCTGGGCATGATCAAAGCGTTTAATGCCATCGCTACCGCCGATGCGATGGGGCGCCCCGAGTTGTTGGCCGCCGGCATCAGTCAAGCGCTGTTAACGACGGCAGCCGGGCTGACGGTGGCGCTGCCGGCGTTGATCGCCTATCTGTTTTTTGTCGGCCGAGTCGATCGCTTAGTCATGGAGATCGATTCGTTAGGACAGGAAGTCGTCAATGCGATCGCTTCCGACGGTTGGAAAGAGCGTCGCGGAAGTGGGAAAAAATCGACGCGCCGCGCCGCATAATGGATCGTTAGGCGAACGGAATCGTCTTTATTTAGGAGCCAGGAAGGTGCCTCTCAAAACGCATATCGACGAGACGCCGACGCTCAACTTGACGCCGATGATCGACATCGTGTTTCTGTTGATCATCTTCTTTATGGTCGGTACCAAATTTACCGAGCTGGAGCGGAAAATTGGGCTTGAAGTGCCGGCCGTCAACGATGTTGGCGCGCTGACGGCCGCCCCTGAGCGCAAAGTCGTCAATATTTATCGTGACGGGCGCATCATGCTCGATCGCGAAGAATTGTCGATCGAATCGCTTCAGGCGACGCTTGCGACGGCTCGCGGCGAATATGAAGATCTCGGCGTTTTGGTGCGCGGCGACGCCGAAATTCCGTTTCAAAGCGTCGCTTCGGTTTTGAACGCTTGCCGTACGGCAGGCATTAACGAGATGGGAATCTCCGTTCGTTTAGCGCAACAAGAAACGAGCACGAGATAATCAAATGAGCGAATTGTTGGCCGACGCCGGTACAGGTTGGTTGTCTTCTCACGTGATTTGGAATGTCATGTGGGCGGGACTGGCGTTGTTGACAATCTCGCTGCTCGTGCTGATGCAAACGCGTTGGGGCCAGGCCAAGCCGTTATCGAAGTGCGTCGTCTTATCGATCTTCGCACATCTATTGCTGATCGCTTACGCCCATATGACGCAACTGTTTGCGCCTGGTCCGGCACGCGCCCCGGCGCCGGTCAGTTTTAAACTTTCGAGCGTCGCCGTCGAAGAAAAAGCGGAGCGTCCGCAACGCGAGAGCGAAACGGCCAAGCCCTGGGAAGTTGCCCCGGCGGCGTCGACGCACCAGATGCAAGCCGTGCCTTTAGCACGCCGCGAACAGGCGAACCGACCGCAGAGCGAACAGGCGTACGATTGGGCGGTCGAAGAATCGCCGATCAGCGACTCGATTGCGCCGCCGCTGGAATTAGCGGATCAAAACGAACTGGCCGAGCCGTCGACATCGTTGCCTGACGCGCCCTCGGCGCTGCGCGGTTCGGCCGTCGCCGCGGCTGAGATCGCCACATTGCCTGTCGCCGCCAAGCCGATCGAGAAAGGCGTCGCCGCCGCGATCGGCGCAGCCGCCGTCGCGCCCACTTTAGCGAGACGAAAAGCGACCGGGGCGTCTCCGACCGAGCCGGCGCCGCCGCCGATTGAAGCGATGCAGGAAGATCGCCAGATGGATGATCAGATTCATCAATTGGCCGAAATGGCGACCACTGCCGAACCGGCCGATGCGATCCAAAGCGAAATCGACCAGTTGCACGCCGCCGATAATCGCATTGACGGTCCGAGCGTCGCCTCGACCCGTGCCGATCAGGAAGGGACGCCGGCCCAAGCGGCGTCGAACCGCACGGCGGTTGATCTGGAAAATCAAGCCCAACTTCAGCAGTTGGGCGTGCCGGTACCGGCGACAAGCCGCCGAACGTTGGCCGCCTCGCCGTTGCCGCTGGCAATGCAGGCTCGCGTTGCCGAGAATCAAGCCGACATCATTCAAGCGCAAGGGGGCGATCCGCGGATCGAGGCGGCCGTTGACGCGGCTTTGGTTTGGTTGGCGGCGAATCAGGAAGACGACGGTCGATGGGACGCCAGTCGGCATTCGTCAGGTAATGAACAGCGCGTTCTTGGGCATGATCGATATGGAGCGGGCGCCGACGCCGACACCGGCGTGACCGGCTTGGCCGTGTTGGCTTTTCTAGCCCGCGGACATACGCACCTAGAGGGGAAGCATCGGAAGAACGTTCAGCATGGGCTCGAGTTTCTCATCTCGCAGCAAGCCGAGACAGGCTCGCTCGGCGGCGAGTCGCGCGTTTTTGCGCAGATGTATTGCCATGGCATTGCGATGTTAACTTTAAGCGAAGCGTATGCGATGACGCGCGACGAACGCATTCGCCCGGCGCTTGACGCCGCTTTGCGATATTCTTTTGCGGCGCAGCATCAAACCTCGGGCGGTTGGCGATATCAGCCGGGCGACTTAGGCGACATGAGCCAGTTTGGTTGGCAGGTAATGGCGCTGCACAGCGCTCAATTGGCAGGCGTCGAAACTCCGGAACGAACGCGCGAGTTGATGTTGCGATTTCTGCGAAGCGTCTCGACCGGTGATCACAACGGCTTGGCCAGTTATCGCCCCGGCGAGCGCGCCACTTCGGTCATGACGGCCGAAGCGCTTGTCTGTCGGATTTTTATGAACGCCGAGAATCAGCAGGCGACGGTGGAAGAAGCGGCCAATTACGTCGCTCGATTTGAGCCTGCCCCCGGCAAACCCAACCTTTATTTTTGGTATTACGGCACGCTCGGCATGCATCAGTTGCAGGGACCGCGCTGGAGATCTTGGAGCGCCTCGCTGCAGCGGCAGCTGTTGACAAGTCAGCGGGCAGGCGGACTCGAAGCCGGCAGTTGGGATGCCGATACGGTCTGGGGGTGCTATGGGGGACGCGTTTATACGACCGCCATGGCGACTTTGTCGTTGGAAGTTTATTTTCGCTATCTTCCCATTTACTACGATCTGCAAAACCGCCCTGCCCCGATCGCACAAGCTCCGCCGCGTCCGCCGGCCCCCAACAATGTGCGAATCTCGTCAAAATCAGATCTCTTAGCGCCGCGATAGGCAAACGCTGGCGCGTGCAAACCGACCAGCTGAAAAAAAGAGACGGGACCGCAGGACAACCGACGCACGCGCTTGTCCTGTCCCGTGGTCCTGTCGATGCGAATCTTGGGTTGTCGGATTCGCCAGGTTTGCCGTAAGTGTTTATTGCAAAGTCGGATACGTCTATTATGGATTTCGCGATCGCGATGAAAAAAACGCGGAATCGCTGTTCGCCGTAAAGGTCCACTCGGTGGAGGGGGCATGGCCGGAAACTTGGCATTAATATTTGGAGTTTCTTTGCGAGGCTTCCAGAGCGAAGGTCGCAGGCTGGGCCATTCCTCCCTTTACAGCGGCGCCTGCCAGAGTAGAATTGGTTGATGGATGCGGCTGGTTGCCGCACCCTTCGCGCATCAGTTTTGCGCAAAGGACCGCACGAGTATTGGTTCTGGTCAGGTCCCATTGGGGCGCCGACCCGCTTTCGCCTACTTGGTTGCGTGTTCTATCTCCCGTCTTTCGTTTGACAACGAGGTAAGAACATGGGTTTAGGCTGGCAAGAACTATTGATTGTGCTCTTTATCGTTCTGTTGTTGTTTGGATCTACCAAACTTCCCCAGTTGATGCGCAGCCTTGGGCAAGGCGTCGGCGAGTTCAAAACGGGAATGAAAGAGCCCCCGGCTCGGTCGGAAGACGAGCAGGAAGAGGAAGAAGCGAATAAAGCCTAATTGGTTTTCTCGCTTGGCTACTTTCTTTATTTGCGTCGCGAACAAAGGTCCAGTCGTATGTTGACCGTACCCGTTTCTCTACCGCTGATTTTTGGGTTTTTCAGCGGTTTGGGAATGCAAGAGATGATGATCGTCGCCGTGTTGGCGGTATTGTTATTCGGCAAAAACCTGCCGTCGGTCGCTCGTTCGCTCGGCCGCAGCTACGCCGATTTCAAAAAAGGTCTTAGCGATATCCAATCGGAATTTCATTCCGCCACGAAAGAAGTCGAAGATACCGTCAATGATCGCGGCGGTTATTTCTCAGGCTCGTCCAATTCGTCGTCGGACTATGATGATTTCGACGATTACGCCGAAGCGACGGCGCCCAAATTTGATCCCCCGCCATCGGCGCCGCAAAAGTCGGATAACGCCTGACGAGCGACAAATGAATCGATTTTGTCCTGTTCGCATGACAATATCGGCTAGTCGAAGCAAGCCAAAGCCGATAAACTAATCGTCTTGGCGTCGCGAACTTTTGCGGGGCGCAAAGTGTCTCTTTTCGCATGCGAGTCAAACGGAAAGGGGCAGTTTGTCCAACAAGCGTGCTTTTTCCTTCGGCGAGAGCCGAATCAGCCGTACGCACTATTACTTCGGGCGATTAGCTCAGCTGGTTAGAGCGCCGTCTTCACACGGCGGAGGTCACTGATTCGAGTTCAGTATC
>JBITAD010000354.1:0-2848 GCA_044439945.1 Blastopirellula sp. JB062 | reverse complement strand
GAAGTACTTTTCCCATAGGCCGACGTTGGTCGGGTGGGCGTACATCAATTGCTTGCGGATCCCGTGGAACTCGGGGTGGCGTTTGCGATCGAGCAGGCGCTGCGCTAGGTCGTTATGCGCGATGATCGTACACGGCACGATGACTGCGATCGATCGGCCAGGTCCGGCGAGGCCCATCACGGCGCCGAAAATGATCCGCTCCCGTTTGTTGGTCTGGTCGATCGAGTTGGCCGATTCGTCGGTTTGCGGATCGTCCGGAATCGCCAGGTCAGGCCGCAGAGATTGGCCGGCGGCGGTAATATGCTTTAGCCCGCGGATCCGTCCGGTCAGGCCGCGGGCGACGACGATCGCCCCACTACAGGCCGTGCCGGGGATCGTCGCGAAAACGATCTTCTTCGCCTTCCACTCGATCGCCGTCGGTTCGCCTTGGTAGAGTTGCCCCTTGCAGCGGTGGACGATCCCTTCCAGCGCCCGGATCGGGGCGCACGCTTCGGGGAAGTCCTCTAGCAGCAGGTCGTTGTGTTCACATTGCGACTTGATCGACTCGAGCAGTTGACCGGCGGCTTCGGCGTCGCTCCCGATCGTGACGACGAAGCGGCGGTGGCCGTAGAGGATCGCCCATAACGCCGCGCACTCGGTCAGCGACGTCTTGCCCGATCCGCGGGGCATGGCCAGCGCGAATTGGCCGCCGGTTGATATCGCCGTTTGCATCGCGGCGATCACTTCCAGGTGGTCGTCGCTCCAGGGATCGACGAAGACGTCGGCGTGGTACGTCTCGAGATAGAGCCGCAGATCGAGCCGGCAAGCTTCTTTCCGTTCCGGATCGACGACCGGCGGCAACGCGCCGATATCGCGGCCGCTTTTCGACTTCTCGGCCGAGCGTTCGCGGGCCGCCTCTTTTTTGGCGTCGTACGTCGCGACTTCGGACCGCGCTCGCTTCGCTTGCAGCCGTTCGACCAGGTGCGACAGGTACGAACCGACGTCGAGCTTGGCCGGATCGCCCCCCAGCTCGGCGCGGCGCCGGCGCAGGGTGCGGTCGGTGATCACCTTGCCGAACGTCGTCGCGTTGACGTTGGCTAAAAAATCGCGGGGAGAGATCTGCATGCGCTTCCTTGCTCATGCGACCAGGCCGCAGCGGGCGGCCGTTATAGCTCAATAGCGCTTAAAATCGATCGATCGAAAGGGCGCGGACGACCGCGATCGGCTTGACGCCGCCGAGCGCCGGCGCCATCCGGCGGGCGAACTTGTCGAACGTCTTGGTCACGTCGTCCCGGTCGCGTCGAGATCGCGGCTCGTCAATCACGACCAGGTCGGGGCGAATCCGTTCGCCGGTTGGTAGCGTGTGGATCATGCCGCGAAGTTGACTACCGATAAAGCGGAACGACGCCGTCGCGACGTTGGGAAGAACGACGCGGTCGCGCCCCATTAGGAATGCGCGGCGCGCCGCGGGGAAGTCGGCGCGGATCCGCGGCGATCGCAATAGATCGATCAGCAGGCGGGCGCTAACTTCGGCGGCGTCGCGGTCGCGGACGAACAAAACGGGGAACCTTGCGTGGCCGTACAGCAGCGCCCATTCAACCGTGGCGGTCGTGATCGACGTCATGCCGCGGCCGCTTCGCAACCAGGTTTCCCACCGATCCGCGTTGAAGATTGCCCGCGTTAGATGATCGATGACGTCCAAACGATCGAGGCCCCATTCATCGTGGAACGTCTCGGGGTGGTACGTCTCGAGAAAGAGCCGTAGATCGTGTCGACAAGCATCGCGGCGGCCGGAGAATCTCCCGCGGAGCCATCGCCAAATCTCGCGGATGGTTTGCACGGCGGTCGGAAATCCGATGATTGCCGCTCAGATATTATTCAATCGTTCCATCTGGTCGCCCTCCTCGATCGCTTAGATGCCGGCGGTGTTGGCGATTAGCCAAGCCGAGAATTGCCACAGATCGATCTGGCCATTGGCCAGCCGCGGCGCCCCTTGTTCGATCAGCCACCGCACAACGGCGACGTCGACGCCGAGCAGCTCAGCGAGCTTCTTCTGGGAAAACTTCTTTTGTGCCATCGCTCGCGCCTTCGATCGGATCAAAAAACCGGGAAGCGGCCGTGCCTTGCTACAGCTCGAAAATAGGCCGTTTGGACTGTTTCAGCTTTGGCCGCTTCCCGCGGACCTTTTATTACGAGCTACCGCTTGGCGTGTGCGTTCCGCATGGAAACGCGCGCCAAAAACCTAGCGGCGGATCGTGGTCGTCTCGGTGCGAATCGGTCGACCGAACAAGCCGCGCCGCTCGACGGTGCGTTGCTGGACGAAGCCGCGGCCGTTGTGACCGCCGCCGAACGCAAACGGGTTAAAGAACGCCGGCGTCGCGGCCGCGCCAATAAAGCCATTGGCGGCGAACGCCGGATTGGTCAGCGGTACCAATTGACCATTGACCAACGCGAACGGTTGACCGTTGATAAACACGGTCTGCGGTCCGAAGTTGGCCGCCCCAAAGTTGGCCGGGCCGAAACCAGCGCCGCCGAAGCCGCCGCCCCCGCAATGCTGCGCTTGGGCCGGCTCGATCGCCGCCAGGGCGACCAGGGTGACCGCGATGATCGCCGCACATTTCAAAAAGCCTTTCACATCTTCCTCCTGAAAGAAACGAGAAACGAACCGCCGCGGCGTCGTTGCCTACGGCGCGAGAAACCGCTTCAGATCGTCCGAGATCTTGGCGGCCTCGTCGTCGGTGACCGTCGCGCCGCTCGTCTTCGGCGGCATGGCGTGCGAGACGCCCCACCGCGCGGCCAGCGCCGGCGAGATCTCGCCGCGGCCGAGTGCGATCGCAATCTCGGAGCGGTTCACCTGGTCGGGTGTGAG
>JBITAD010000353.1:0-2853 GCA_044439945.1 Blastopirellula sp. JB062 | reverse complement strand
GTGCGTCTACTGCAAAGAAATGGCGCCCACGATCCAACGCCTGCAACAAGCCGGATATCCGATCGTCGTCGTTGACCAGTCGCGCGACCCTGAAATGGCGAACCGCTTGGGAGTTCGCGGCCTACCCAGCTTTCGCGTCATGCATCGAGGAAAAATTATCGCCCAATCCGAGGGACGTACCAGCTACGACTCGCTTGTCGCCATGTTTTCTCAACCGCAGCAAGCTACGCAAGGCGCAGCCGCTCCTCAGGCTGATCCAACCGTCATTCGCGGCCAATCTCCAGGCGAAAGCATGCCGAACGGCAACCCTGCCGCGTCTCGCCAACGTGCGCTCGAAGCGTCGGTACGCTTAAAAGTGATCGATCCCGATGGACACTCGTTTGGCACCGGCACCATCGTCCATGCCCATCAAGGCGAAGCGCTAGTCCTGACCTGCGGTCACTTGTTTCGCGATTCCCGGGGGCAAGGGAATATCGAAATCGAATCATTCGCTCCTGGCGCATCCGGCGCCATTGCGGGACGTTTGCTGACGTACGATCTCGATCGCGACGTCGCCCTCGTCACGTTCAAGCCGTCGGTATCGATTACCGCCGTTTCGCTCCGCAGCCCAGACCTGCCGATCTCCGTCGGCGAAACGGCGTTTTCGGTCGGGTGCGACAAAGGCGCCGACCCGACTGTTCGCGAAAGCCGAATCAACAGCCTGAATCGCTACCAAGGCCCCGACAATCTGCAAGCTGCCGGCGCTCCGATTGATGGGCGCAGCGGCGGAGGGCTCTTCAATGACGCCGGAGAATTAATCGGCGTTTGCAATGCGGCCGACCCCGAATACGACGAAGGTTACTACGCCGCGCTAAAAACAATTTTCGCCTTGCTAGAAGAAAAGAAAATCGCCCATCTCTTCGCTTCGAAGCCGGCGACGCAATTCGCTCAAAACGGGCCGCAACGCTCGCCCGAAATGCCGTCGCTGCCTAAATCGCCGCCAGCGAATCTAATCGATCAAGGGGGCGCTGTTCGCGGCGGCAATTCGTCGCTGGCCCAACATGGACAACTCACCCCGCGAGAACGGGAAGTCCTCGAATACCTGCGTCGTCATGGCGATGAAGCGAACATCACGCTTCTCTTTCACTCAAAATCAAATCCTGACGCTCAGCCTGCCGCGTTCACTCTGCCCAGCCGACCTTCCCCCCAGTTTTTAGAGCGCGTACTCGGCGCAACCTCCCCCAACGACGGGGTCGTGATTCGCGGTCAAAGCCAATAGGCGCCAACGGCCTTGCGTCGCAAGCGGAATAATGCGTACAGGCTTCCTCGAAAACGCGATCTTCCGCAGGTCGAATAGGGGGAATGATTCTCCCTTTCGCTCTCAACCACAGTTTCCTTAAACAGCGAGCTATGTTTTCTTCGCAACCTTACAAAAACGCTTCCTTTGTCCAGGCCGTTGCGAGGACTCTCCGTTGCTTCTTTTATTTACGCTCATCTCCGTCTTGAACCTAGGCTTGGGCTTTGCCATTGCGGTGATGCTAGGTTATGGACCGCAACCCTGGTGGCGTCTTTTCGCCGGTTCAATGGCGCCAAGCGCCGTTCCGATCGAAAAGTTAGAAGACGATTTGCCTGAACGCTCGGTCTGCGACGCCGATTCGGTCGTCGTTCATGACACGCCGCCAGAGGACGAGGAAAACTTCGAAGAAGATCCCGAAGAAGACGAGTCGCTTGATAAGTCAGCCCGCTTGCAAGAAATCAAAGCCGACAAATTAGCGAAACGCCTGGAAGCCGAAAAAAGTCGTGCTCCAGCCCAGAAAACGCCTTCCAACCCACCGCGCGACGCATCTGAGCCGGAAGAAGAAACCGAGACGCCGCCTGAGGATGAAATAGCCGAAGATCCCAACCTTGAATCAACGCCTGATGAGACGTCGCTGCAAGAGACGATGCCTGACGAAGAAACCAACGAGATCTCTTACGACGCTGGCGAATCGCTCGACGAGATCGAGTCGCTATTAGCGGCAGCCGGTCAATTGGAAGAGAGCCATGCGGACTCGGAAACCGATTTCAATCAAGCGGCCGAGAAGACCGCTGATTCGTCTGCAGCGTCTACGGACGAAGATCGCGAATTAAGCAACGACGAAATCGAATCGCTGCTGGGCGATAAGTAGCTCTGGTTAGCCGATCCGGCGTCAGCGGAGCGAGCTGATTTCTCGCAAAACAGGGCGTAACTTCAGCTTTTTACGAAATTCTAGACGCCGCTTTCCGCTCGCAAAAACAGGGGGGCCGCCTTCGACGGCGGAGAGATGCCCGCGGCGCGCCATATTTCAACCGCCGCTTAATCCGAGTAGCTTAGTACGCGCCCCGGTTTATCCTCAACTATCTGAAAAGCCTCATTGAAAAACGAGGTCCAGGCGGCATGACGATTCGAAATCTCTCTAAGATCTTTCACCCCAAGTCGGTCGCGATCATCGGGGCAAGTCGCACTGCGGGAAGCGTCGGCAATACGGTCGTCAAAAACCTGATCGACGGCGAGTTTGCGGGCAAAATTTATCCCATCAACCCGAAATATGACTCCATCGAAGATCTGCCCGCCTTCGGCAAAGTCGCCGACTTGCCTGAGGCCCCCGATCTAGCGGTCGTCTGCATTCCGGCGGCAAGCGTCCCCAGCTTAATCCACGAGATCGGCGAAAAAGGGACCAGGGGCGTCGTCATCATCTCAGCCGGTTTTCGCGAGACGGGAGCTTTCGGCGCCGACCTCGAAGAGCAAATACGCACGGCGGCCGCCCAATACGACGGAATGCGAATTATCGGGCCCAATTGCTTGGGCGTCATGTCAAGTTCGGCCAATCTGAACGCCAGCTTTGCAGCCAATAG
>JBITAD010000352.1:0-2855 GCA_044439945.1 Blastopirellula sp. JB062 | reverse complement strand
CGTAGTCGTATGAAGTGATCCTGTCGTTGTTCTCGTCAGATGAAAAAACAAGCGGCAACGTCGGATGGAACTGGAGATGGCGAGGTTCATTTTTGCCGGGCGCATCGACCGTTAAAGGATCGTTGGCCGTCAATTGGCCGCTGGCGGGGTCAAAGCGGAACTGGAACACCTTGTTCGGGCCCGTATGCGGAACCAAAGCGAAACGATTGGTCGAGTCGGTCCGAATGCAGTGGGCGTTTTTCGCCGTCGGAATCGTTTGCGACAGTTGGCCGATCTGGCCGCCGTCGAGCGGGTGAACCGTCACTTTGCTACCGCCGTAATATGCGTTTAAGAGCCATTTGCCGGTCGGGTCGCAATAAACGAAACAGGAGGTCGCGTCGAGCGGCGACTTGTCGATCGGCTTCAGTTCGCCGGTGTCGGCATTGACCGCAAAGCTGAGCAATTGGTTAGGACGCGAGGTCGAGACGTACGCGAACTGTTGATCCGGTGACAGAGTGATCGGGCCGGGCGCCGATTCCAACTCGATCGTCTTGATCAGTTCCAACGTGCCCTGGTCTTCCTCCATGGCGAAGAGCGAGATCGTTTTGTCGCCGCCGTTTGAGACGTAAACGAACGATTTAGCCGAGGCAGTCGCAGCCGCCACAAAAATGAAAAGCAGAGAAAGTAGGCGCATCACGAGGTCTCATCGTCGAAAAAGTGAAAGAAATGCCAGGCAAAGCGATCCGCCTTTTTCCGCGGAAGCGTCGCCTCTCAGAATAACTCGTGAAATCGAGCGATGCGAATCCTTTTTTGCGCATTGCGCAACGGCCGCTAAGGGTGGTTGCGACCCCTTCGATTCCGCCGCACAATACACGTCGTTCTCATAATTTCTGAAACCATTTTCGCTAGGGCGATTCATGAACGAGCTTCCCCAGGTCCTTCTCTCCGGCTTTGCGGATGAAGCCGCGAATGACAAACTTGCGGTGCAACAATTTAGCGCATTCGCCGCACTGGGTCTTGAGTACTACAGCTTGCGTTTTATTGACGTCGGCAACGGCATCAAAAACGTGATGCAACTAAACAAGTCGGAAATTGCGAAGATCCGACACATGGAAGGAGAGTACGGTCTGAACGTCGCGTCGATCGGCTCGCCGATTGGCAAAGTGAAACTGGTCGATACCGACGACGGTTCGAAAAACAAGTACGTCAAGTTCGACAAGTATCTTGCCGGCGACGTTCAAAAAGCGTGCGATCTCGCTCATGCGTTCGAGACGAAACTGATTCGCGGCTTTTCGTTCTATCACCCGATCGGCTCGGATCCTTACGACCACATCCCGCAAGCGGTCGATCAGCTAGGCCAGATTGCCGAAACTTGCCACCGCAGCGACCTGACTTTCGGTCTGGAAGTCGAAGCGAATCTGATCGGGCAAACCGGCGACATCTTGGCCGAGATTCATAAGCAAGTGAATCATCCGGCGATGATGCTGATTTTCGACGCCGGCAATCTCGTCTGCCAAGGCTATACGCCGGACGAGGTTTATCAGCAGTACGTCAAAATGAAGCCGGGCCTCGGCTGGATGCACATCAAAGACTATAAGGTGACCAAGCCGATCACCGAAAAAGGTCATATCGACGAAGACGCGCTGAAAAATTTCGTGCCGTCCGACTTGGGCGACAGCGGACATGAACGAATCTTGCGCGACTTCGCAGCGATGATTCCGAAACTGCAGAAGAAGCTTAAGAAACGCGGCATCCCCGGCGTCTTCCTTGACCTGGAACCGCACGTCAAAGGAGGCGGGCAATTCGGCGGCTTCAGCGGTCCCGACGGCATGGGCGTCGCGCTTCGCGGCTTATGCAACACGCTCGACTTCGCCGGCGTCGGCTATCACCTACGTGATTTCGACGACATCTGCGCGGCTCGCGGATTCTAAGAAAGCGGCCATTTTTTATGTCACGCGATCGTCAAACGATCGGCGGTTGTCCCAAGTGCAAGTCAGATACGATGACTTGCACGTACAACCACTTTCAAAATGACGAACTGGAAATCCACAGTTGGGAGCATAAATGCCCCGACTGCGGTTTCCGCGAGACGTCGGCGCTGCGCAGCGATGAAGAAGACGACGCCGAAGACTTTGCGACCGGCGATCGCTGCCCTTTCTGCGGCCGCACGGCAAACGTCTAGCAGTTCGCTCGATCGTCGCGTTCGCTCGAACGGTTGACGCCTCTTCTTCATCGGTTCGTGCGCCTGGCCTCCAGCCCCAACAGTCGCAAATGCCAATTGCCACGGGGCGAGCTTTCTAAAAAACGACTCTCGCCCGTTCTACCATCGTCGCAGGGCAGGGGGCGTCTTTATTTATGGCAGCGCCGCGCACGCCGCTTGACCCACCAGACGTAGACGCCTGACAGGCTCAAAATGGTGATCAACAAGCCCAAGATCGCCACAAACGTTTGATAAGGCCAGCCGCCGATTGCGGCGAAGTGCAGCGTATTGATCCAGATCGAAATCGTATTGCCGGTCGCTTGCGTAGTTTGCGCTTGAAAGACGGCCAGTTCGCCGGTCGTGCTATCGTACCAGACGGTCGTATCGGGGTATCGGCTAGAGATGTCCAGCGTGCTTTTCACTTGATAACGAAACATCCCCAACCGCTTGTCATAGCGCAGCAAGCGCTCATGATCGACTTCAAAATTTCGTTGCAACGCTGCTTGCCGCATTAACTCGCGACCGCGCTCAAGCCCTTGTTCCCAAGACATGCCCGGCTGGGGTTGCGGCTGCGCAAGCTTGGGCAAAGCGAAATATGGATGCTCCTGCAAGCCGAACAAGAATTTCATCGGCGGTTTGTAGACCGGTTTTAGATTTAAGCCGACCGCCGACCAGG
>JBITAD010000351.1:0-2859 GCA_044439945.1 Blastopirellula sp. JB062 | reverse complement strand
TACAACCGTTAGCCTCCAGAGCGTGCAGGAGCCGCCATGTCGCTTGATTATCCCCTTAGATTTGAGCCGAAGTTTCGTCAGTATGTTTGGGGCGGTCGACGCTTAGGTACCGAGCTCGGAAAAGCGATCGACGCCGACGGAATTTTTGCCGAAAGTTGGGAAGTGGTCGATCATGGCCAAGATCAAAGCGTCGTCGCCAACGGCGCCCTGCAAGGCAAAACCCTCGGCGACTTAGTACGCGAGCACGCTCACGACTTGTTCGGTCGGCATGGCGCGCAAGCCCAGTTTCCGCTGCTGTTCAAATTTCTGGATGCGAACGCTGACCTATCCATTCAAGTTCATCCCGACGACGCGCAAGCGGCGTCGCTCGATCCGCCTGATTTAGGCAAGACCGAAGCCTGGGTCATTATGGACGCCGAACCGGGAGCGCGGATGTACGTCGGCCTAAAGTCGAACGTCGATCGCGACGCTTTATCGCAAGCGATCCAGCGCAACGAAGTGGTCGAGCAGATGCATGTGATCGAGCCGCAGGCAGGCGATTGCGTTTTTATCCCAGCCAAGACCGTCCATGCGCTCGGCAAGGGGTTGCTGGTCGCCGAGATTCAACAGTCGAGCAATACGACCTACCGCCTGTTCGACTGGAATCGCACCGACGCCGAAGGGAATTCGCGTCCTTTGCATCTCCAAGCCTCGCTCGAAACGATCGATTTCGCAAAAGGTCCGGTCCGTTTGCAAACGCCGCTTGCCGTATCGAATGGGATAGAGCGGTTGGTCGAATGCGACAAATTTGTGCTTGATCGGCGTCGTTTGACCGAGCGTCAAGAGATCGGCGGAGACGAGCGTTTTCATATTTTGTCGGTCCTCGACGGCAAGGTAAAGCTTGAACATCCCACGCAAAATTTTGAATTGGTCAAAGGTCAAACGATTTTGTTGCCGGCGGCGGCCGCCGCGGCAAGTTGCTCTCCCGCAACGGCGTCGGTCTTGCTCGACATGTATCTGCCGTAAACGACCGACGCTAGCACTGATTCCTCTTTCTTCAGTCAGGCGAAGCTTCTACACTTTGTCACGAATTGTTTCATCGAGGAGACCCGGGCATGCAAGTTGGGCGACCGCAAACGCTGGCCGTATTTACTATTTGGGCCGTAAGCCTAGGCGCCGGTTGTTGGCCGTTGCAGCGGACGCAACTGTTTAACCCCGGCACTATGCAGCAACAGCAGCAGCGCGCGATGGCCTACGATCCGTATGCCGACAATGACGCCGGCCCCGAGGTTTTGGGGGGCAGGCCGCGCGATTATGATCGTCCGCCGGCCGAAGCGGTCAAAAATGACGGCGCCAATTTTGGCGCCAACGCCCGTTTTTTGCCGTAACGGGAGGTTGGGCGCGGCGCCTGTGCTTTAAGGACGCGAGCGGATAAAATGGGGTTTTCGCCCTGCTGTCGAAGCCGTTATGCCCAATAAATCTGCTGAATCTGATTCCCCGGCGCCCCAAAAGCTCGAACGCCTGCACAAAGTCTTGGCCTTCGCCGGCATCGATAGCCGCCGCAAATGCGAAGCGCTGATCCAGGAAGGTCGGGTCGAGGTCGACGGAAAGTTTGTGACCGAACTTGGGATGAAGGTCGATCCTGACCGTCAAGAGATTTTGGTCGACGGGCAGCGTCTGAAGTTCGGCAAACGCATCTATTACATGCTGAACAAGCCGCCTGGCGTTCTCAGCACCAACTTTGATCCGGCCGGCAGAACCCGTGTCATCGACATGGTGCCGCAAGACGTTCGGTTGTTCACGATCGGGCGGCTTGACCGAGCCAGCGAAGGGCTGATTGTCGTCACTAACGATGGCGAACTTGCGAATCGCTTGGCCCATCCGCGCTATGAGATCGAAAAGACCTATCGAGTCGAGGTCGCCGGGCATCCCACTTCCGACGCAATTTCGTTCGTGCGTCGCGGCGTCCATTTGGCCGACGGTTTCGTCAAACCGGTCAGCGTGCTGATTAAACGAAAAAACAAGCAGAGCACGTCGCTCGAAGTGATTTTGGACGAGGGAAAAAACCGTGAAATTCGCCGAATCATGGCGAAAATCGGGCATAAAGTGCTTCGTCTTAAACGAATTGCCATGGGCCCGCTACGCTTGGGAGAGATACCTGAAGGCGCGTTCCGCGAACTGAAAAGCGCAGAAACCAAAGCCCTACGCGACGCCGCATTCGGTATCGGCGCCGGCAAGCCGCGAAAACGAAAAACGGCTCAATCTGCGCAAAGGAGCGAGCCGGAGCGACGGGCGAATCGAACGAAAAAAAGAACGTCGAGTTCGGCCGGCCCGCCGACCAAAAAACGGACATTCGACAAATCGGCCCGACGACCCGCCAAGGGGCGTAACGTCGCAGAAGCGTTTGCTGCCGATGACGACGAGGATGACGAAGGGCGGCCGATCTCGGAGTTGTCATGGTCGCCGGAAGGACGCACCGCCGCAAAAAAACGGGCGCCTCGGTCTGGCGCTCCGAAAAAGCGGTTCGCCAAAAAAACGACCCGATTGAAGGGAGCGCCGAAAAAAGGCGGACCCAAAAAAGGCGGACCCAAAAAGAAGAAATCGACCTATGCCAAGACGTCTGGCGACTTGTCGGAACGGGGCGGCCGCAAGAGCAAGCGGGGAGGAACGCGAACCAAGTTCGTGAAAAATCCTGACAAAAAGAAACCGACGACGAACAAGAAAAAGACGAAACGCCGCAAGTGAACGACAACTGCAATCCCCTTCATGCTCCATATTACGCCGACGACGCCGTTCAACTGACGGCCGAAGTGGTCGAAAACGTCCGTCTGGCTCACGACACCTATCGGGTTCGGTTCGCTTGTCCCGAGTTGGCGCGGC
>JBITAD010000350.1:0-2861 GCA_044439945.1 Blastopirellula sp. JB062 | reverse complement strand
CGTCGAAATATTTCTCGCATCAACGGCGACGTTCATTTGGTGGTTTAGCGAACCAGGCTTGCTTAACCACTTGTGCCTGCAAGTGATGTTCGTCAGCTCTATCAGCACGATCATCTTCAACGGCAATCCGCTTCTGCGATACGACGGGTACTACATCCTGTCGGACATCATGGAAGTGCCGAACATGCGTCAAAAAGCAAGCTCGATTTTACAACGCTATATGTCGCAATGGTGCCTGGGGCTCGAACAGCCTGAAGATCCATTTTTGCCGCAACGCAATCGCCTCGCGTTCGGACTCTACACGATCGCATCCAACATTTATCGTTGGTTTGTGATGTTTTCAATCTTGTATTTCCTGAATCAGGTTTTCGAGCCGATCGGCTTAAAAGTGCTCGGCCAGGCGATCGCCGTCATGGGCTTATGGGGCCTGATCGTCATGCCTTTGTGGAAGTTCGGCAAGTTTATGTACGTGCCGGGGAGAATGTCGCAAGTGAAACGAAAAAACGTTTTCGCGACGGCCGCCGTGGCCGTCGGCGTAATCGCCGTTATCGCGCTGATTCCGCTGCCGCAATGGGTCAATTGCCCTGTCGAAGTGCGCCCCGAAAATTCGGAGGTCGCCTACGTCGTCGTCCCCGGCGTTTTAGAAGAAATGCTCGTCCGTCCCGGAGAACGCGTCGAGGCCGGAACGCAACTTGCCCGCGTCGTAAATTACGACCTGCTCATGCAAATTGCGGAGCTGGAAGAAGAAGAAAAACGTCTTACGAAGCTGCGAGACAGCTTGCACCACATGCGTCTTAGCGACAATGCAGGCGGCTCGTTCGAACAACGCTATATGGAAGTTCGCCAGCAACTCGCTTCAACGACCGAACAATTAAACAAGAAGCGAATCGAACAGCAGTTGATCAACGTTCCGGCTCCGACGAGCGGCGTTATTTTTCCTTCGCCTGATCGACGTGATCCCCAAGCCGGCTCGGGACAATTGCCCTCGTGGTCAGGCTCGCCGTTCGAGCCGCGCAACCAAGGCGCCTACGTCACGACAAGCGACGCAATTTGTCAGATCGGTCAGTCCGACGAGATGGAAGCCGTCTTGTATGTGGACCAAGACTTCGTCGAACTGGTTCAACAAGGGCAAGAAGTTTACGTCAAACTCGACGCGTTTCCAGGCAAAACGTTCTACACGCAACTTGCGGAGATCGGAGATAAGCAAGTCGAATTCGTCCCGACAAGCCTGACCGTTCAACAAGGAGGAGATCTCGCGGCCGAAACCGATCCGACAACGGGCCGGGCACGGCCTCAAAACGCAACGTTTCCCGCCCAAGCGCCGTTAGGCGATGCGGATGCGATGACCGCCGTCGGCCTGCGCGGACGAGCGAAGATCTTCGTCGCCTGGGAGCCGCTCGGCACGCGTCTCTGGCGGTACATGAACCGTACTTTCCATTTCAAACTGTAGTTGTCGTTGTCGCTTGTAACGCTTTCAGCGGTTATGGCGACGGCAAATTTCGATTGCCGTTCAGGAAACGGCTTTTTTGATCGCTCCGCCGCGATCCGCCTGACTAAGCTAATCGTTATCTGTTTCACCACGCTCAAATCGCTTGCCTACAAGGAGTCGAATCTCTATGGCCGACGCCCCTGAAAACGAAGAAAAGTCCGCTCCGGAATCTGCCGCGAAGCCTGCCGCTCCCCAGCGTCAGCAAGTTGACCTGGACGAAAGCGCCTTGATCGCTTCCTATGCGAACTTCTGTCGCGTCACCGGAACGCCGGAAGAGTTGATTATCGACTTTGCTTTAAATACGCAACCGGTCGGCGTGCCGCAAGGAGCGATCAAAGTCAACCAACGCATCATTTTGAATTACTATACGGCCAAACGCATGTTGGCGGCCCTGCAAGTTTCGGTACAGCGGCACGAAGCGGCCTTCGGCCCGCTTGAAATCGACTTCCAAAAACGGATGATTCCTTCGGCCCGACCGCAGCAAGGCTAACTTTGGAGCCCCAGCTAGGCGTTCCGCAATGCGGCCGATTAGAGATTTCAATCGCCGTTTAATCGATCAACCAAGCGACAGCTCTGCACAGCTGTCGCTTTTTTTGCGCAATTTGCGTTTTCGCCCGGCGATCCCTCCATAATTCCCGGGAACTTCTTGCAAACGCCCTTCGTCCAAAGGGTGGAGCAATCCGTCTGTTGCGATTTTGACAGCCATGTGGTTCTAATTACTCTGGAATTTAAATTGCCTTAAGAACTAGGCGATATTTATTCCGTTCCCAAGAGCTTCTATCCGTGCTTCCGACAGATCTCACCATCTACATCTCACTCCTGTTCGCCCTCTTTACGATGTCGGCAGCGTTCTTCGCTGCGCGCCGTTCGATGCGACTGCAAACGCTTCCTACGAAAAAATATGCAGGGCGCAAGTCGTCGCAACGCCTGGTTGAAACCTTGGAAGCGCGTCAAGTCTTCGACGCCTCGGGGGTCGAACTGGAAGGAGAGAATCTCTATATCGGCGGCCAAATCTACGAAAACGTCGATATGGTCGCCCTGGCCAAAGCGCTCGGCGAAGCGGGCGCCGTTTTTTATGGCGCCGGATGGTGCCCACACTGCACGGCTCAAAAAGAAATGTTCGGAGAAGGGGGCGTTTATTTGCCCTTTCAAGAAGTCACGAATCCGAACCGCACGCTGAACGAATTGGGCGAAGCGAAAGACATCGCCCGGCTGCCGACCTGGGACTTCGCCGACGGATCTCGCGTCGAAGGGACCATGACGATCGCACAACTCGTTCAGAAAACGGGCATCACCGTTCCGACTTCGACAGATCCTTATTTCGCCGAGATTGACCCGATCTCGCTATACGCCGGCGAACCGCTCTTTCTAA
>JBITAD010000349.1:0-2866 GCA_044439945.1 Blastopirellula sp. JB062 | reverse complement strand
TGTCGAAAAAAATCTTCGTATCATTCTCTCGTTCTTTCCGCTTCGCAAAATATCGCCCCATTGCGGGAGGCGATTTTTGTTTTTTGAGCAAGTAGTTCGGCTGGCGTAAATGACGCCGGCGAGCTTCTTTATTGCGAATTGGAGAGAGAAAATGTCAATTGCCATCGAGCTTGATTCGACTAAAACGGACGCCTTTGCCGCACGATTTTTAAATTCCCTGAACGGCGCCGCAATGATGCTGATGTCTTCTATCGGTCATCGAACCGGATTGTTCGACTTGATGGCTGAGATGCCGGCGGCCACCAGCGGCGAGATAGCCGCCGCATCGGATCTCAATGAGCGATACGTGCGCGAATGGCTCAACGCTCTGGTCGCCGCCGAAGTGATCGACTATGATCCCGCCGAACAATCGTATCGTTTGCCAGCCGAACATTCCGCCTTGCTAACGCGTGCGGCGTCTCCGTCGAATCTGGCGTCGGTCGCCCAATGGATCGCAGTGCTCGGCTATGTCGAAACGCAAATCGTCGATAAGTTCTCTACTGGCGGGGGAGTCTGTTACCATGAGTACCATCGTTTTCATGACGTGATGGCGGAGGAAAGCTCGCAAACGACCGTCTCAGCCCTGATCGATCACATCTTGCCGCTGGCAGACGGTTTGATTGACAAACTCGAACTCGGAATTGACGTGCTAGACGTCGGCTGCGGCTCGGCTCAGGCGCTGATTGTGCTGGCGGAGCGCTTTCCTCGCAGTCGTTTTTGGGGCTACGACCTTTGTGCGGATGCGATCGTCGCCGGCTGCCGGCGCGCCGAACAATTTGACCTGCCCAATCTCACGCTCAAAGTTCGTGACGTGACGCAATTGATTGATCGCGACCGTTTCGATCTGATCACCGCGTTCGATGCGATCCATGATCAAGCTTACCCCGACAAAGTGCTTGGCAACATCTCGAAAGCGCTGCGACGCGACGGGCTGTTTTTGATGCAAGACATTCATGCGTCAAGCTACGTCGAAAAGAATATTGATCAACCGCTGGGTGCGTTTCTCTATACGATTTCGTGCATGCACTGCATGAGCGTATCGCTCGCGCAAGGAGGGCTTGGTCTAGGTGCGGCCTGGGGAGAAGAATTAGCCCAAGAGATGTTGATCGCCGCCGGGTTCGCGCAGGTTGAAATTCGCCGGCTAGAGCATGACCTGCTCAACAACTATTATTTAGCCCGGCTTGGGTAAAAAAGGGAATGCGAAGTCGCATGCCAAGAAAAGGGAGTCTCCCTCTGACGAAGAAGACTCCCTGACTACCGACAACGGCAGAGCGTGACCTCCGGCCGCAGTTCGCATTAAGCGATCTCGCTTATCGCAAGATGGCGCCTGAAATCTGGCGAGCGATTACTTGAGAATCTTCGCCAAACGCTTGATCCGACATTCGCTCGAGTTCCGCCTGACGTAGCGTGACGAATACGCCAGGCGTACCGGCCAAAGCTTCGCCGACGGCTTTGGCCAAGCGGAAGAACTGACCGCCCGTCGAAGACGTCGCCAAAGCGGTATCGCTTGCGAAACGTTCATTCGCCAAATCGCGACGAAGCGAAACCAACTGGTCTAACGTTTCGCGAGCTTCGCGGCTGTCGCCCGCCTGGCAAATCAGCTCCGCTTCGATTCGCATCATTTCGCCTGCCACTTGACGGGCTCTTTCGGTCAGCGGCGCCGCTTGAACCAACTCTTGTTGCAGAGCGAAAATGTTCTGCTGGGCGATATCGGCGGCGATCGCCTGGCTGCGCGAATCGACTAGCTCTTCCTGCATGTGCAGCATATTGTTCAGCGCCATGTCCGCCTGTCGAGCTTGGGGAAGCCCCGCCAAGAGATCGTCTTGAACGCCGAGCAGGTTTTGCAACGCCGCATCAGCGCGGCGAGCCTGGGGCATCGCGTCTAGCAAATCGCCTTGCAAGCCGAGCAAATTGCCGAGCACCATGTCGGCTCGGCGAGCCTCGGAAGCCGAATAAATGATCTCATCTTGACGTGCGAGCATATTCTCTAACAGCAAGTCGGCATGGCGCGTTTGCGCTTGAGATCGCGTCATTTTCTCGACTAACTTTGTGAGCGACGCCAGATTGCTTTCAACGTTAGCGACATACTGATGCTGCGATAACTTGGCCAACTCGGCCGGAATTGACAAGACGTTGTCGAGCAACATGTCGGCCTGTCGCATGTCGGCTTCGCTATGCAAGGTTTTGGCTTGCAGTCGCAACAATCCTTCCAAGGCGCGATTGGTCGCGGGCAACTCGCGATCGACCATGGAAAGTCGCGATTGAGCGTTGAGCAATTGATTTAACGTTTGTTCGGCGGATAGCGCGGCTGGATATTGATCTTGCATGCGTCGATGGAGCGAAGCGACGCGATCTAGCGTCACTTCGGTTCGCGCTAGATCTTGTTCGACGCGTTGGGCTTGACTGCGCAAGTGGTCGGCATTGGTCAACGCGGCGATCGCATCAAGCGTGCCTGCGTCTTGCTCTAGCAAGGTGCGATGGACGTAATCCATGTTGTCGACAACCCGGACGGACGCGGCGGCGGCTTGAGCTTGATCATCTAATCGTTGCTGCAAACGATCAAGTCGCACCAAGGCGAGTTCCATTTGTCGAAAATCGTTTTGGCTGGCGGTCAACTCGCAGCGGACGTTCTCTAGCAAATCAAGCGAAGCGCGAGCGGCGGCAAATTGCTCGGCTTGCTGCTGGAGCGACGACATCAAGTCGTTCGACTCCCGGACGCTCGACTTAAAGGAGGCCAATTCCTTTAAGGTGCGATCGACTCGCGAGATCCGCAGTTCGAGGGCATGCATATCGTTTTGCGCCGGGCGCACGATCACGATATACAGCA
>JBITAD010000348.1:0-2873 GCA_044439945.1 Blastopirellula sp. JB062 | reverse complement strand
TCATCGCTTTGTTGCCCGATGACGGCAACCCGATGAGCTTTGATCGCTCGACGATCAACGAAACCTTTAAGAAGCCGTTCGACGCCGCATTGCTGGCCGAGCGCCTTCGCACGCTGATTGGTTCCAAAAAAGAATTGGTCTAATCAGCGAAAACGACAATCGATCGCCGACACGCACTTGACGCCGCGGACAGACCCCCGCGGCGTTTTTTTTGCGCCGATCGCAAATTTCGGCGGTTATCAAACGCCCGGCCAAGCGGTTAAAAAAACGAGATGCGTCGCCCAATGTCGGGCGAAAGGCCTCTTTTCAAGGTTTCGCGGCAAGGTAACATGGTGGGTTGTCCTAACTTCAACCCTAGCGGCGGATATGGCTGGCGATTTGACCCATTTTGACGAAACCGGCGCCAGCCGTATGGTCGACGTCAGCGAGAAGCCGGTGACGGCCCGAACGGCGAAAGCCGCCGCGTCGGTGGTCATGGAGGCCGCCACGCTCGAGCGGATCGCCAACCGCGATTTGAGCAAAGGCGACGTGCTGGAGGTCGCTCGTTTAGCCGGCGTCATGGCGGCCAAGCGAACCGGCGACATAATTCCGCTTTGTCATCCGATTCCGCTGGAAGGGGTGGCGCTTGACTTCCGTTTGGTCGATTCGACCACGTTGCAGATTGAAGCTTCGGCTCGAACCACAGGCAAAACCGGCGTTGAAATGGAGGCCTTGACCGCCGTTTCGGCCGCCGCGCTGGCCGTGTATGACATGTGCAAATCGATCGATCGCAACATGGAAATTCGCGCCGTTCGGCTGTTAGAAAAAGCAGGGGGCCGGTCAGGCCATTTTGTGCGTTCGGCCGAGAGCGACTCCGCGTCGCCGCAGTGACTTACGTTTCACGATCGATAGAATTAGGCGTTTTTTGTTGTGAGCCAAACAGCCAACGACGTAGCCCGCTCCTTACCGGCCGATGCGCAGTTTCTTTCCGATGCGTACGGCGGCATCGCCCAAGAGATGGCGGCGATCGAAGCCATCTTGACCCGCGAGATGAGCTCGCGCTACGAGGCGGTTAACCAAGTCGTATCGTACGGTTGCATGCTAGGGGGCAAGCGAATGCGCCCCGCGTTGTTGTTGCTGGCCGCCAAGGCGTGCGGTCAAGTGACCGACGCGCATTACACGTTGGGCGCAGTGATCGAGATGATCCATACCGCTACGCTCGTCCACGACGACGTGCTTGACGAGGCGGATCAGCGTCGCCATTTGGCCACGGTCAACTCGCGCTGGAATAACGAGACCAGCGTGCTGCTGGGCGACTTTTTGTTTTCCCACGCTTTCTACCTGGCGACCACGTTGCCGACCCCTAGTGCGGCTCGCATGATTGGGCGCTCGACCAATATCGTCTGCGAAGGCGAACTGCGACAGATCGCCAGCCGCCAGGCGTTCGCCACGACTGAAGAAGAGTATCTCGAAATCATCGACGCGAAAACGGCGGAGCTTTGCGCCTGCGCTTGTCAGCTTGGTGCGCTTTACGCCGAAGCGAGCGACGAGCAAGTCGCCGCGCTCGAAAAATTCGGGCGCGATCTGGGCATTGCGTTTCAAATCGCCGACGACCTGCTAGACGTTGAAGGCAACGAAGACGAAACCGGCAAGTCGTTAGGAACCGATCTTGAGAAGCAAAAGCCGACCTTGCCGCTGATCTACGCTCTGAAGTCGTTTGAAGGCGAAGAACGGCGGCAAATTTTAGCGATTGTCGAAGGGCCCGCGCAACAGCGCGGTCCGCAGTTGCGACCTTGGCTCAAACGGTGCGACGCGCTCGGCTATGCCCGGGGCCGCGCCAATCAGTACGTACAGTCGGCGATCGAAGCGCTTTCGATCTTGCCTGCGTCGCAGGCGCGGGCCACGCTCGAACGGCTCGCCAGCTTCGTCACGGCGCGATCTTGCTAGAGCCGGTTTCAAGGCCGTTTTCGTGCCCGAGATTTTTCAGGTTTGGAAGAAATGCAAGGAGGTCGAAGCAGGCCGACCGGGCAGCTCGCGGAAAACTGGAAATCGAAGCCGCATTGAGGTTGCGAAAACAGGTTCTATACAAGCTTCGGACGCGTAGATGTGCTACTGATCGCGCGGCGATTTTAGCATCGGTTGCAACTCGTCGACGAAGTCGTGCACGTCTTTAAATTCGCGATAGACGCTAGCGAAACGAACGTAAGCGACTTGATCGATCTTTTTCAGGCGCCGCATCACCAGTTCGCCGATATAGTTGCTTTCGACCTCTCCCTCGCATTCGACGTAAATATCGCTCTCGACTCCTGAGACGATCCCTTCGATCTGGGCTTCGCTGATCGGCCTTTTCCAGCAAGCCAAGGCAAGGCCTTTTTTGATTTTCTCAGGCTGAAACGGCTCGCGGATGTTATCTTTTTTAATGATTTTGATCGACATTTCTTCGACGCGCTCGTAGGTCGTGTAACGTCGCTTGCACCCCAAGCATTCGCGCCGCCGCCGGATCGAAAATCCGTCTTGGCTTGCGCGCGAGTCGATCACTTTGTCGTTATCGGTACGGCAAAATGGGCACCGCATACTGAATTATTCCGCAAGGGGGGGGAAAGAGGCCCGATCTACGAGCGATCTTATCAATATACACGAACGAGTTCGCCAGCGTGCTGAAAATTCGGTCGTTTCGCGGCGGATTCGGGCAGCGATGGAACCCTAATTTCGAATCGCTATAATGACCCTCTTACGGAGGACAAGATTTCCGCTTCCGTAGCGAATAGTTGAACAACAGACCCCACGTCTCTGCTACGAGGTTGCGCCATGGATCAAGAAGACTTCACCGACAAGATGCGACCCCAAGACGATCGTCGCCGCGATGATCCGGAAGAACAGCTCTGGTCGGGCAA
>JBITAD010000347.1:0-2874 GCA_044439945.1 Blastopirellula sp. JB062 | reverse complement strand
AAACTCGACCGAAAAGCCATGATAAGGACTCGCGTGCAACCCTTGAAAGAAACCGCGAACGACGAACTGAGCGCGCAGGTCGAGCCGCGAAATCTGGCGGATCACTTCCGGCTTTAAGTAGCTCTCGACAGTCGACATGGTTTCTTCAAATCTTAGAGGCCGTAGACGGTGCGCATCGAAACGGAACGCTGGTCAGCGAACTCTATTTCTCAAACTTTTCGATCTCTGGCTCTGGGATCTCTTTCAACAATTTGCGGATGACGTCTTCGTTGGTCATTCCTTCGGCTTGGGCTTGAAAATTGGTGCTAATGCGGTGGCGTAAAACAGGGATCGCGATTTTTTTCACGTCTTCGACGGCGACGGAAAATCGACCTTCCATCGCGGCGATCGCCTTCCCCCCGTTGATCAAGTTTTGCCCGGCGCGCGGTCCGGCGCCCCAGTCTACCAACTCTTTAATGAATTTCGGCGTATCCGCGTCTTTCGGACGGGTCGCTCGCACCAGACGAGCGACATACTTCACCACGTATTCGCTGACGGCGACCGATTGCACGAGTTTTTGAATGTTCAGGATCGCCCGGGCCGAAAATATCTTTCGCACTTCGACCTTCTCTTGCCGGGTCGTGGTCGACAAGATCTTTTCTTCTTCGTCCAGCGTCGGATAACCGATAATGATGTTGAACATAAATCGGTCTAATTGCGCTTCGGGCAGCGGGTAGGTCCCTTCCTGCTCGATCGGGTTTTGGGTCGCAATCGTAAAAAACGGATCGGGCAAGTCATACGTTTCGCGGCCTACCGTAATTTCGCGTTCTTGCATCGCTTGCAACAACGCCGCCTGAGTTTTGGGGGGCGTCCGGTTGATTTCGTCGGCAAGCAAAATATTCGTAAAGACCGGTCCTTCGACAAAGCGAAAGCTGCGGCGGCCGTTCTCGTCTTCTTCCAACACGTTCGTGCCGGTAATGTCCGACGGCATCAAGTCAGGCGTAAACTGCACGCGTTTGAATTGCATGTCTAACACGCGAGCCAGCGTGCTTACCATTAAGGTTTTCGCCAGCCCCGGCACCCCTTCCAACAAACAGTGCCCACGGGTAAAGATAGCGGCGAACAATTGCTCGATGACATCTTCCTGACCGACGATGACCTTCTGCAGTTCTTGCTGCATCACCAGCTTTTGTTGCTTAAACTCTTGCAGTACTTCGCCGAGGTTGCGTGTTTTTGCCACGAAGCGATCCTCACTGGGCTGATATCGATGACCGGCGTACGAATGTCGAGAACGAGCCGGATAGTTTAGGGAAGACAGATTTTACAAATTCGTCGCCCCCAAACGCCGAAGAGCTTTACAATAGGTGGAAGCGTCCAGACACAGCGTGATTTTAGAAATCACAGCCGTCTCCGGCAACGTGTACGGGCGCTTCTACTTCTGCGTTAACTATTGAAAAGTTAGATATTTATGTCGATCACTCATCTCAACGCAGTTCGATCGCTGGCAGCGTCTAATAAGCTTGCGCAGTTTGCCCATGCCACCCTGTCGATTGTGGCGATCACGCTAAGTTTGTCGAGCGATTTGTCGCCGCTCGCCGCCCAAAATGTCCAGCGCGGCGGCAAGCCTGTCACGCCGGAGCGCGTGAATGAGGCAATCACGCGCGGCGTAAATTTTTTGCGAAAGCAGCAACAACCCAACGGCGGCTGGCCCGAATATCCTGGGCAACCCGGCGGGGTTACGAGCCTGGCGATGCTGGCGTTAATCGAATGCGGAGTTGACGAAGACGATCCCGCGTTGACCAAAGGGCTGGAATACCTGGAAGCGAGAATCGGTCAGCCGGACCACACTTACGCGCTTAGTTTACAGATCATGGCTTATAGCTTGGCCGATCCGATCGGTCGAAAAGCGAGCATAGTCGCCAGCGCCCAAAAACTATCGGACATCCAAATTCGAGGCGGCGACCGAAGCGGCATGTGGACCTACTCCGATCCGCGCGGCGGAGGCGGCGGCGACAACTCGAACACGCAATTCGCCATCTTGGCCTTGGACGAAGCCGCGCATGCCGGCGCAACCGTCGACAATCCGACTTGGCAAATTTCGCACGATTATTGGAAAAAAGCGCAAAACCCCAATGGGTCATGGGGCTATCTGCCGCGAACGCCCGGTCGCGGCAGCATGACGGCGGCCGGCATTTCGTCCATGATTATTACGACCAAGCGTCTGGCCGAAGGCGACGCGACCGTCAACGGCGAAAGCATTCAATGTTGCGGCAAACAAACGCCGAACGACGCGATCGAAGACGGATACGCATGGCTGGGGCGTAACTTCACGGTTTACACCAACCCTGCCGATGGGGGCGATTCGCTTAACCTGCTCTACTATTTATATGCGGTCGAACGTGTTGGACGCTTGGGCGGACGTCGTTTTATCGGCGAGCATGACTGGTATCGCGAAGGCGCCGAGATGCTGGTTAACAATCAAGATTCGCTTAGCGGCGCTTGGCGCGGTACGGGCAACGCCGAAGTGAAACACCCGACGGTTGCGACCTCGTTAGCGCTGTTATTTTTGGCGAAAGGACGCCGCCCGGTCGTAGTCGCCAAATACAAGCATGACGCCGACGGTCCTCGCAACACGATCAGCCGCGACTGGAACCGACATCGCAACGATATCGCCAATCTCACCCACTTTATCGAACCGCGCTGGGGCAATCGGCGCATGACCTGGCAAGTGATCGACGCGGCGCACGCGACGACTGAAGATTTGTTGCAGACCCCGGTCCTTTGGATCAGCGGCAGAGATGGATTAAATCTGACCGCGGAACAAGAGAAAAGTTTGAAACTGTATATCGAGCAAGGAGGCTTCGTGTTCGCCGAAGCTGCCTGCGGCGGAGCGAA
>JBITAD010000346.1:0-2878 GCA_044439945.1 Blastopirellula sp. JB062 | reverse complement strand
GGCGGTTGATCTTATTCGTTGGGGGGTCGAGCAATACGATCCCGAATTAGTGCTAATGATGCCTGAGGTAATTCGCGAAGTTCGTCCGCAGATTGTGCCGATTTCTATTCCGGTGGCCTTTATCATTTCGGTGATCGTCGGGGTCGTATTCGGAATTTATCCAGCGCGTCGGGCGGCAAGTCTCGATCCGATTGAAGCGCTCCGCAGCGCCAATTAAGATACTCGCCGAATAGAAAGTTCGCCGCTTCGCATGCGGCAGACTGACTACGCTAGGCAGAGCGTCTACAATGATGCGGACGCCGACTTTGCGCTTCTTTAGACGAAAACGCCGATGCCCGACGCACCGCTGACCATCGCCTCGATTACTGCCGGCAGCGCCGGCATGTTCTGCGGCAGTTGCATGCGCGACAATACGATCGCCCGAGCCATGCACAAAGCGGGGCATGACGTTCATCTCATTCCAACTTATACGCCGATCCGGACTGACGAAGAGAACGTTAGCGAGCAGAATTTGTTCTACGGCGGCATCAACGTTTATTTAGAACAGGCGATTCCGGGCTATCGCTTCTTGCCGCACTTCGTGACCCGTTGGTTAGACCGCCCGGCGATTATCAACTGGGCGACTTCGCGCGGGATTGAGACGAATGCGAAAAATTTAGGAGCGCTGACCCTGTCGATGCTGCGCGGCGAGCATGGCAACCAACGGAAAGAAGCGGAACGTTTGGCCGCGTGGTTAGCTAATTCGGTCAGACCGCAAATCGTCAACTTGTCGAATATCTTGATCGGCGGTTGCATTGGTGCGATCCGTCGCAAAACGACGGCGCCAATCGTCGTGACGCTACAGGGAGACGATATCTTTTTGGATGATTTGCCTGAACCCTACAAATCGCAGGCGATCGCCGAGATTGGCAAGTTGGCCGAACAGGTCGACGCATTCGTCGTTTTTAGTCGCTACTATGCCGACTATATGAGCGAGTATTTGCAAATTTCTCCCGATAAATTTCGCATCGTCCCGCTTGGTATCGACGTTGCCGACTTTCCCTTGGAGCTATCCGAAAATCGACCGCTATCGTTGGACGAACCTCCGACGGTCGGCTATCTGGCGCGGCTAGCGCCGGAGAAAGGTTTGCACCTGTTGGTCGACGCGTTTTTGCAGCTACGTCAACGCCCAGGCATGGGCCAGGTTCGCCTGAAGGTCGCCGGTTATTTGGGCTCGCAGAACCAAGCTTACGCCGCACAGCAATTTGACAAGCTTGCCGCCGCCGGCTTGGCCGACGCCTGTCAGCATTTGGGCGAAGTTGATCGGCAAGAAAAAATCGCCTTCTTGCATTCGATCGACGTCTTGTCGACGCCGACGATATATCGCGAACCGAAAGGGTTGTTCGTGCTCGAGGCGCTCGCTTCGGGGGTACCGGTCGTCCAACCGGCGCATGGCGCGTTTCCAGAATTGTTGGCCGCTACTGGCGGCGGGCATTTGGTTGCGCCTAATGACGCAACGGCCCTCGCGGATCAATTAGCGGAGATATTACAAGATCGCGTCGCTTGTCGCGAGTTGGGCATGGCCGGGTGCCGGACAGTTCATCAGCGTTTTCATTCCGATGCGGCCGCCGCAGCGACAATCGCCGAGTATCGATTGTTGCTGGATCGATAGTTGAAGATCGAACTAAGTCGCTTGCGAAGAATCGGTTGGCGTTTCGTCGGGCGGGCCCCAGCGAAACGGCCGCGATTCTTGGACCGACGATTCGGCGACTTCGCCGCTTTCGAGATCGACTGCGTAATATTTTCGCGGCGTTTTGTGAGGCGAGCCGAAATGCCCGTTATCAGCGAAGATGACGCGCACAAACGTACGACGGCCGTCAAAACCGCGAATCTCGCCGCTGTGGATATCTTGGACCGGGCGTCCAGTCGTTTGTTGGGCAAACGCAATTGCGGCGGCGATCACGCGCCGATCCGGCGGAAAAGTTGCCAAATAGATGCCGCGCATCAGCAATAATCCGGCCGCGATGGCTGGAATGCCGAAGACGATCCACATGCCCCAATGAAACACGAGCGAAATACCGACAAACGAAGTGGGAAAACGAATCGCAAATATTTTATGCCAAAACGTCTCGGTTGAGCAGTTCGGCAAGTTTCCGAAACCGGCAGTCCTTGGCCGGCAAACTCGCTGTTGTTTGCCTATTTTGCGGAATGGCTTCCCAAAAAGATTTTTTCTTCACAAAGGGGGCGAACCGGATTGAGCCGCGATTGCCGCGAAAACAGCCTATAAGATCTGGAACATGGCGTCTTAATTGACAATCGCCAGCGGCTGACAGATTACAAAGTTTTGCCATGAGGATTGCCGTTGTTTGGGAAGTAGCTTGGCACTCCGTAGTCGCATTCCCCTCATTGGGCGGTTGGATATGCCGAAAACATCAGTCGGCAGCCCGAGAATTCGCCTGCTTCAGCCGCTTGTCGGCTAGAATCGAGCCGCAAACTGCTTACGATTGGAAGTTTGCGGCTTGAGAGTGCACCTTTATTACGAGAATCTGCGTGCCAGCATATACGCATCACATCTTTGTCTGCGAGAATCGCCGCGAGCCAGGACACCCGCGAGGCTCATGCGAAGAGTTAGCCGGCGGCAAGTTGAAAGACGCTTTGAAAAAAGAGCTAAAACGACAAGGGCTAAAGGGTGAGGTTCGCGCCAACAGCGCCGGGTGTTTAGATCAATGCGAATGCGGTCCGGTGTTGGTGATTTATCCGCAAGCGATCTGGTATGGAGCGGTGACGTTGCAAGATGTGCCGCGAATCGTCGAAGAGACCGTATTACATGGACGTGTGCTTGAAGATTTGCGTATCCCTGACGAAGCGCTGAATACGAAGGGCAAAGTCCCCTTCCGGC
>JBITAD010000345.1:0-2879 GCA_044439945.1 Blastopirellula sp. JB062 | reverse complement strand
ATAAAGTCTCGTTCGCTATTCATCATTCGAATCATCACTTCGACTAGGTCATCGCGATAGCAGAACGAGCGTGTTTGGCTGCCGTCGCCGTATAGCGTGATCGACTCGTTATTGAGCGCTTGCCGGATAAAGTTGGAGACGACCCGACCGTCGTAAGGATGCATGCGCGGACCGTACGTATTAAAAATGCGTACGACTTTGATCTCCACTTGATTCGAGCGGTGATAGTCCATAAACAGCGTCTCTGCGACGCGTTTGCCTTCGTCATAACAGGCCCGCGGACCAATTGGATTGACGTTGCCGCGATAGGACTCAGGCTGGGGATGAATTTCGGGGTCGCCGTAAACTTCGCTGGTCGACGCCTGTAATACGCGAGCTCGACAACGCTTGGCCATGCCCAAAACGTTGATCGCCCCCATGATCGAAGTTTTGGTCGTTTTGATAGGGTTGTATTGATAGTGCCCCGGCGCCGCCGGACAAGCGAGATTGTAGATCTCATCAACTTCCAGCCAGATCGGCATCGTGATATCGTGCCGTATGAACTCGAAATTATGAAAATCTAATAAACGTTCAATATTTGACTTTTGACTCGTGAAAAAGTTATCGAGACAAATGACGTCATGCCCGGCTTCGACCAGCCGTTCGCAAAGATGCGAACCGAGGAACCCGGCGCCTCCAGTGACAAGGATTCGCTTCAGATGCGACATGCCGGACTCTCCTTAATGGTACGTAAGCAACTCGTGTAGATAGTCAATGTCCTAATTATCGAAATCCAGAGAGTTGGAACAAGACGTGCCCGACTTTTCGCAAATCGAACGGCAGGTCCGCCAGCGTCTGCCAGATATGGAAGGCGAATTACGGCGACGTATCGCTCAAATTCCTGCGGGGCAGGTCGCCGTTTACGCTCGTATCGCAGCGTCGCTTGGCGATCGCGTCGCTAGTCGTTGGGTCGGCCAGTGGTTGTTGCATTCGCCGATAGCGAAATCGATTGCTGCGCATCGCGTGGTGCGCACTGGCGGGGCGATCGGTCTGTTTCACACGGGCAGCCCCGACGATAAGCGACGTTTGCTAGAGAGCGAAGGAGTTGCGGTTCGTCATGGGAGCGTTGCGTTATCGAAATATGAATTTTCAGATTTCGCCGGCCCCAAGCCGCTCGATCATCTCCGCGAATGGCAGATTGAACTTGCCGCTGCTAATCGGTTAGCGCCTTTGACGCGGCGGCCAAAACTTGTCGCCGGGCTCGACGTCTCGTATTGCGGCGGCGATGGCGTCGTGTCTTACGTCTTATTTGACTATGGCTCGCGCGAAATCGTTTGGACGACGCTTGTTCGGCAAGCGGTCCCTTTTCCTTATATATCGTCTTATCTCTCTTATCGCGAATTGCCGTTGCATTTGGCGGCGTTGTCGGCGGCGGCGCAGGCGGGGCGACTTGCAGACGTGCTGATCGTTGACGGCAGCGGGATTTTGCATCCGCGGCGTTGCGGGGTCGCCAGCATGCTGGCGGCGCTGACCGGCTGTGCGACAATCGGCGTGACGAAGAAGCGTCTGTGCGGATCGTACTCTTCCGATCAGCTTGCGCCCGAGCGTTATTGCGATGTTTCTGTTGATGACGAATCAGGGGTCGTCAAACTGGGCGCCGCCATCTTGCCGACGAAAAAAACGAAACGACCGATCTTCGTCTCGCCTGGGGGGCATCTTGATTTTGCGGACGCCGAGAAAATCGTCGCTCATTTCTTGCTCGGAAAACGATTGCCGCTGCCTATTGAAGAGGCCGACAGGCGCAGTCGCATCGCCGCTAGCGGCGTGGGAATCGGGCTGGACGCGTCGCCGCCTATTTAAGTAGTCTTCGCGGCGTTTGCAGGTCGCTAAGAACAGCACAAGATCGAATCGCGAGAGATCACTTACTTCGAGGAATGAACCATGTTGCGTCTTTGGCTAGCCGTATTCGTAAGCTTCTTCTTGTCAGGCGTCGTATCGGCCGCTGATTTTCAAGTTACGAATACGATCTACGTCGGCGCAGAAAAACAGCCGTTCTCGACGACCCAAACGATTTTCAAAGATAACGTCGTTTACGATCGATCGAGCGGGCAAGGGGCGCAAGCGATGATTATCGACTTTGACGCGAATCGTATCACTTTGCTCGATCCTGGTCGCAATTATCAACTCTCGCTTGACATACGGCAGATTATTGAGATGTCGACCTATTTGCGAACGCATGGCGAATTTAAGACGCCGCTACTGCAATTTTGCAACAAGCCGGCGTTTCAAATTCAAGACGAACCGCAAAACGACCGGGTCGTCTTCAATGGCCAGCCGATGTCCTATGACCTGACGACCATGCCGATCGAAGACAAGCGGATGGTTCAAGACTACGCACGGTTTTGCGACTGGTCGGCCGACATCAATTTTACCTGCGAGGGGGGGCTCCCATCTCAATCTCGAAAAGTCATCAACGGCTATTTCGCAGAAAACGGCGTGCTACCGAAAGAAATTCGCCGCGTGATTCGCAACGGCAATCCGGCCCAAAACCCGACGATCCGCAGTCAGCACGAATATCGATGGATTTTGAATCAGACCGATTTGGTCACGGTCCAGCATCTCCGAGACCAGCAAGAGCAATTGCCGGAAGTGTCGCTACAGGAGTGGATAAAAGGCAAGACGAAGTAGCGTAAGCGTTCCAGGGAGATTAGGATAGACGGCAGTTTTTTGTAAAATCTCTGCCAACTTAGGAATCGCCTGCTATGAAACGCTTGCTCGCCGCGCTGGCCCTTCTCGCCGCGCCTCTTTGCGCCTCCCCCGCTCTTTCGGCCGAAGTGACCGTTCGCGAAACGGACCAAGGCGCCGAAGTCTTGATCGACGGCAAACTATTTACGCAATAT
>JBITAD010000344.1:0-13353 GCA_044439945.1 Blastopirellula sp. JB062 | reverse complement strand
CCAGTCGCTGACTGAATTGCGTTCGAAAACCCCCCCGCTGAAGAGGTTTTGTAATATCGCTAACCGAGGTTAACGACTCCGGCTGTAGTTCATCGACGGCTTTCATACTGGATATTATATGCAATTTTGCTGAATGGTGAAATACTCAAGCAACATTTGGGCATACCGCCGGATTATCTGCCGATCAGTTGCTTGTTTGTGCAAGTGCCATCTTCCTCTACTTCCGTTTCAAATTTTGATTGAGCGGTTCTTTTGGAAAAGTGCCCCCCCGCATTCGCACCATCTCCGCTCCCGCCTGTTCGCATCCCTTCGCGAAAGCAGAAAAAATCGATCTGCAGAGATGCGGCTTCCCTCGGAAAGATAGGCCCAGAAGAGAGAGAAATCAGTCGCGGACAGTTCTAATCAAAACAATCCCTTTCCTCATTCCCGCAATAGCCCTCGGCGGTCGATCACTTCGCGACCGATCCATCGCCGCTTTCCCATCCGACTAGTTCAATTTTTATCGCCAATAGGATGGAATTGACTTCAACCGAACAACGCGCAGTAGTTCGCCATTACAACCCGATTAATCTTGATTAATGAAATCCTCTCCTCCCAATTGAACAAAAATGATTCGCCAAACTACCCTGCAGGGGTATTCACATCGGGGGGAGACAGATTCAACTAGGATCTTTATGCAATCTGGGAAGACATCATGACGATGAGTGAACGATTTGAAACGGAAGGCTCTGAGAAGCTTACCGATACGATCCTAGACGCCCTAAACTTACATGCAGTCGAACATGGCGAAGAGACTGCATTTCGATTTCTGAAATCTGACCGTTCGACTAGTACTGTTTCTTATCGTGAGCTGAATCACCGGGCGCGTCAGATCGCTCGCAATTTGCTCCAGCAAGCAAGTCCTGGCGATCGCGCTTTGATGATGTATCCGGCGGGGCTGGAATTCATCGAAGCTTTTCTGGGCTGTCTGTATGCCGGCATCGTGGCGGTGCCGGCGTATCCGCCCAAGAAGAATCGGAACGCAGATCGGATTTTGGCGATCGCCGAAGATTGCTCGCCTCAACTGTTGCTTTGCACTTCAGAAACGAAAGCGACGGTTACGGCCGAACTGGCGCCGCGAGTCAGCGAGTCGTCGGTCGTCGTGACCAACGAGCTAACCGACGAAGCCCAAGGTTCGTTGCCGCGGATCAGTTCGCATCAACTCGCCTTTTTGCAATACACCAGCGGTTCGACGGCGGCGCCCAAAGGGGTGATGGTCACCCACGGCAACATGGTCGCTAACTGCATCATGATCGATCGCCAGTTCGGCTTCGGCGCCGAGTCGGTCATGGTCTCGTGGCTGCCGATGTTTCACGACATGGGCCTGATCGGCGGCATATTAGCTCCGCTGTTTATCAAAATCCCTTCCATCTTGATGGCGCCAAGCTCGTTTCTGCGCGAGCCGATCCGCTGGTTGCAAGCCGTTACCCAATATCAGGCCACCTGCACCGGCGCGCCGAACTTCGCCTATGACTTATGCGTGAAAAAAATTACGGCGGAAGAAAAGAAAGGTCTCGATCTTTCCTCGCTGCAAACCGCGTTTAACGGCGCCGAGCCTGTCCGCGCGAACACGCTCGACCGCTTCTCCGCCGCGTTCGCCGAATGCGGATTTCATCCGAACGCGTTCTTCCCTTGCTACGGCATGGCCGAGACGACCTTGCTCGTCTCGGGCGGGCCCCCGCTGATTCCATCCAAGTCCCTTACGGTCGACTCAGTCGAACTGGAACGTCACCGGGTGGTCGAATCGGAAACGGGGCAACAACTTGTCGGCTGCGGCCAGCTTAGCGACGACCTGGAAGTGCGGATCGTCAATCCAGAGACGCTGACCACGAGCGACGAAAACGCCGTGGGCGAGATCTGGGTGCATGGAGCCAGCGTCGCCGACGGTTACTGGAATCGTTCGCGCGAAACGCAAGACGCTTTTCGCGCCACGTTGCCGGGCGATCGGCGCGAGTGGTTTCGTACCGGAGATTTCGGGGTCGTCCGAGATAACGAGCTTTATGTGACGGGTCGGCTGAAAGATCTGATCATTATTCGCGGCCGCAATCTGTATCCCCAAGATATCGAGCAGGTCGTCGAGCGTTATCTCGACTTTGTCGAGCCGAATTCTTGCGCCGCATTTTCGCTAGAAAGCGGCGGCGAAGAAAAGTTGGTCGTCGTCGCCGAGGGAACGCGCGACATGATTCGCTGGGCCAAATCGAATCGGGAAGACAACGGCGAGCTGACTGAACTGAATCACAAGATCGACGATTTGAGAGCGGCGATTTTAGACGAATTTGAAGTCGCGCTGACCGATCTCGCTTTCGTTCGCCCCACCAGTTTTCCGCGAACCTCAAGCGGCAAAGTGCAACGACGCTTGGCCAAGAGCCAATTTACGAACCATGAGTTTGAAATCGTGCTAGACTCCGCCGTTCGTACGCAAGACGTGATCGAAACGCATCCCGCTCAAAGCGGCGAAGTCGTCGAAATGATCTGCCAAACGTTACGCGAATGGGCCGGCGAAGAAGGCCAAGCCTTACCGACGTTAGACGGCAACACGTCTTTCTCTTCGCTCGGCATCGATTCGCTGGCCGCCGCCGACGTCGGCTTGCGGCTAGAACGTCGTTTGGGGCTTAGCGTCGACGGAGACGCGCTTTATCAGCAGCGCACCATCGAAGAACTGGGCGATCATCTAGCGCGGCGCTTGCCGGCCCAGCGCGGTAATGAAACAAACGGAGCGGTCCGCACCAAAGCCGATTTTATCCGCTCGCTTGACGACGGAATGCGTCGCTCGCGCCACTTCCAACAACTGGGGCATGACTACTTTGCGACGGAGATCGAGCGCCAAGAGGGCTGCCATGCTTGGGTTGACGGTCGCAAAATGCTGATGATGGCCTCTTATAGCTATCTCGGTTTGATCAACCGCTCCGAAGTCAACGATTCGGCACACTTAACGATCGAAACTTACGGTACCGGCGCTCATGGAGTTCGTTTGCTCGCCGGCACGTTCGACGCCCATCGCCGACTCGAATGCGAAATCGCGCAGTTCTTCGGAGCTGACGACGCCATCGTCTATAGCAGCGGCTTTATGACCAACCTGGCGACGGTCGCCGCCTTGGTCGGCAAGGGAGACGTCGTGATCGGCGACGAACTGAATCATGCCAGCATCGTCGACGGTTGCAAATTCTCTGAGGCGACGTTCCTGACCTTTCCGCACAACGACGCCGAACAGCTCGCCCGGTTGCTGCACGAGCATGCCGGCAAAAAAATTCTCGTGATCGTCGACGCCGTTTATTCGATGGACGGCGACGTCGCACCGTTGCCGATCATCTCGGACCTGTGCCATCAATATGGCGCGTTGCTGATGGTCGACGAGGCGCACAGCCTAGGCGTGATCGGCGAGACCGGACGAGGGATTCAAGAACACTTCAATCTGCCTGCCGACGCGATCGATCTCAAAATGGGAACCCTGTCGAAATCGATCGCCAGTTGCGGCGGTTTTATCGCCGCCCGACAAGAGATTATCGACTATCTGAAATACAACGCCCGAGGCTTTATCTTCTCGGCGGCGTTGCCGGCCGCGCAAATTGGCGCCGCCCGCAAATGTCTTGAAATCATTCGAGACGAAACCTATATCGCAGGACGCCTAAGAAGAATTCGCGATCGTTTCGTCGCGGGGCTGCGTCATCTTGGCTTCGAGGTTCCTCCGACCGAATCGGCGATCGTACCGATCATCTTTTCGTCGGAACTCGAAACGATGGAAGCGGTCGGTTTTTGTCGACAGCACGGACTCTTCGTCGTCCCGGTCTTTTATCCGGCCGTCCCCATGGACAAACCGCGGATTCGCGGAACTGTCATGGCGTCGATGACCAATGACGACATTGACGAAGCGCTGCGGGTCTTCGCCGCGTTGGCCGCCTTGCGGAACGGCGCCGCCCCGCCGAAAACGACGACCGCCGCGCCGCCCGCCGTAGCATCGCAAAAAGTCGAACGCGGAGTTCGCGCTTAACGAGAAGCGGCCGGTTCTCAAACTCGGCCGAGCGGCGCTTAGCCGCAGGCCGCAAGCTGGGTCGCGATCTGACGCGCGTCTAACTCGCCCGACAACGCAATCGTGCGGCATTCGCTTAGACTACGAAACCAGGTGCATTGCCGCTTTGCGAATTGTCGCGTCCTGATCTTTACCTTTTCGACCGCGTCAGCCAGCGACATTTTTCCTTCCAGATGGTCGATCACTTCACGATAGCCGACCGCTTGCAGGGCGGTATCGCTCAGCGTTTCATAATCGGCAAGCAGACGTTCGACCTCGGCGATTAATCCGTCTGCAAACATCTGATCGACTCGCTGATTGATCCGCGCGTGCAGCTCGGGGCGCGGCCAGTCGAGCGCGAATGCGCGACAATCTTCGGCGTCGCGCCCCTCTTCAAAGTCGAGCTGCAAATGACTGATCGGTCGCCCAGTCGCTTTGTAAACCTCTAACGCTCGAATCATTCGACGAACGTCATGCGCATCAATTCGGACGGCCGACAGGGGATCGACTTGCTTTAAACGGCGATGCAACGCCTCGGCGCCGACGACCGCGACTTCGGCTTCGACCGTGCGACGGAACTCCGGATCGGGCGCCGGCCCAGACGAGAGACCTCGCAGCAGCCCTTTTAAATACAAAGGCGTGCCGCCGACGAACAGGGCTTGTTTGCCTCGCGCGCGAATATCGCGAACGGCCGCCGCGGCAAGTTCTAAATAGTTGGCGACGCTCGAATCTTCGCTCGGCTCTAGCACGTCGATCAAGTGATGCGGAACCAAGTCGCGATCCGCCTGCGACGGTTTCGCCGTGCCGATATCCATGCCGCGAAACAACGCCATCGAGTCGAGAGAAAGAATTTCGGCGTCGATTTGTCGCGCTAAGTGAAGCCCGATCGCCGACTTTCCGCCGGCCGTAGGACCGGTCAGATACCAACAATCGCTAAAATCAAACTCTTCCGAAGCGTTCATCTGCGGGTTAAATCAGGTAATTTTCAAGAAGATTCCAAGGTTGCGCTCAGTCGCAGGGGGCATGGAATTTCGCGAAAGCGCGTCGCCAGCTAGAATAGTTGGCTTGTCGCTTTCATTTCCAGGTACGTACTGAAGCCGCCTTGTGTCGAACGAATCTCACATTCTCGCTCAATTAATGGCAGTGATCGAGGACCGGAAGGCGAATCCTCCGGAAAAATCGTACACGACCAAGCTATTTTCCGGCGGCGTCGACAAAATCGGCGGCAAAATCATGGAAGAAGCGGCCGAAACAGTCGAAGCGGCCGGCGAACCCGGCGAAGAAGGCCGCGCTCATTTGATCTATGAGGCCGGCGATTTGATCTATCACCTGTTCGTGCTGCTTTGCCACAAAGAAATCACCTTGGCCGAAGTCGAACAAGAATTGGCCCGTAGATTCGGCGTCTCGGGCATTGACGAAAAAGCGTCGCGTAACGCCTAACCCTAAATGCGGTCGACCGCCCTTCCCCGATAGATTCGCTTTATGGAAAATCTCCGCATCGGCATCCCCAGCAAGGGACGACTGGCCGAACTGGCCACCGAACTTCTCAAAGACGCAGGCCTTAGCTTCCGTCGCCAAGATCGCAGTTTGTTCGCACTGGTCAAAGACGCGCCGGTCGAAATCACGTTCCTGCGCACCGACGACATCCCCGTCTTGTGCGCCGAAGGGGCGATCGACATGGGCATCACCGGCAGCGATCTGGTCGCCGAGGCCGGGGTCGACGTCGTCGAACGTCTGGCACTGGGGGTCGGCAGCTGCCGCTTGGCGGTTTGCGTGCCTGACAACAGCGTCATGCAATCGGCCGCCGACCTGAACGGGGCCCGAATCGCGACCAGTTTTCCGCACGTAACCGAAACTTATCTCGCTCAACATGGCGCCAAAGCGCACATGGTGACGCTCTCGGGCAGCGTCGAAGTCATGATCTCGCTGGGCGTCGCCGATGCGATCGTCGACCTGGTCGAAACCGGCAGCACGCTGGCCGCCAACCGTTTACGCATCTTTGACGAGATCGGCCGTTACGAAACGGTTTTGATCCAGAACAATCAACCGCGCCACGTCGAAATGGCTAATCGAGTCGTTCGTCGCCTGGAAGGGGTCGTCATCGCGCGCAGCTACTCGTTGCTCGAATACAACGTTCCCCGATCGAAATTAGCGGAAGCGGAAAAAATTACCCCCGGCTTCAATTCGCCCACGGTCAACGCCTTGGAAGATTCGGACTGGTGCGCCGTTCGGGTAATGGTTCGTCGCAAAGAAGTGATTCCGGCGATGGAGCAATTAGAAGTCATCGGCGCATCGGCGATCTTAGAAACCGAAATCGCCAACTGCCGCTTATAACCGGCGAACTCTTCGAGCGAACCGCCTGATCATGAAAGAAGCGAGACGTCGGCTAACGTCTCGCTTTATTAGGATTCGTCTCTGAAACTTGACCCGCCGCGGCTTAGTGCGGCGCCAGCGCCGTTTTCGCCGCCGAGATCGAGACCGGCGCCGCGGCGCTTGAGGGGCCGGCGTCTTGAAGCACGTCGATCACGTCTTGCTTACTGATCACGTCGCTCAACACATAGACCTCGCCAGGACGATCAGCCGGAAAAACGGCGAACATCGGAATCGAGTTGTAACCCAATCCGTTCAGCAACGCTTTTAGCGGGGGATCCTCGTTCGTGTAATCGATGATCTTCGGCACGACGCTATTTCGCTTAACGACCGCGGCGACCTCTTGCGTGTCGATCGCCGTCGCGAAATTGTATTTGCAGTTAGGACACCATGTCGCGGTAAAGTCGACCATGACCGTTTGGCCCGACTTCTGCAGCGACAACAATTCTTGTTGAATCGACTCGTACTCCGATTCCGCGACGTATTGCCACGGGATTTCGGTTTCGCTTTTAACCAGCCAAGAGAACGATCCGTAAGCGCCGACAAACGCGACCGCCAGTGCGGCGCCCCAATATTTGAGCGACGTTCCTAACTCGGCGCCCGGCGGCGATAGTTGCAAGATCCAACAGCCGACGCCTAAAAAGACCAGCAGCGCTAAAGTCGGCAGCAGATAGTCTTGATCAACAACCGTCAACAGATAGACGACGGTTCCTAACAGGACGAACCCCATTAGATTCTTGAACTTCTCCATCCATGCGCCCGGCTTCGGCAAAAACCGAATTAAAGAGGGAAACGCGGCGACGACCAAATAAGGCGACGCCATTCCCAAACCGATGCAGGTAAAAACGAGAAACGTCACATACGGCTCGCTGGCGAGCGTAAACCCGAAGACCGGCCCTAAAAAAGGTCCGCTGCACGGGGTCGCCAACAACGTGGTGAAAACGCCTTTGAAAAACGCGCCGCTATAACCTTCGCGCGAGGTCAACTCTCCGGCGGTCGATCCGCCGACGAAGCCGGGAATCTGCAGTTCCCATACCCCCAAAAAACTTAGCGCCATCACAAACACGAGACTTAGCAGCGGGATCGAAAACCATGGGTTGCCGAACTGCGAGCCCCAGCCTTGTGCGGCGTTGTCGCCGGCGGCCGATTCGCCCAGCACATGGGCGCCGATCGCCAACAACGCCAACGCCCAAAAGACCGAAAGCAAACCGAGCGTATATACGGCGTTCAGCCCCAACACGCGCGACCGATGTTCGCCTCCTTGCTGGGCGAAAGCCATAATCTTCAGACCGACCACCGGCAGCACGCACGGCATAAAGTTGAGCAGTCCGCCCCCGATCAACGCCAAGATCATCGCCATGTACAAGCTGGTGATCTTCTCGGAATTGACCACTTGCCATTGCAGCGCGGCGCCGGCGGCGCCTTGTTCGTTCGGCTGCGGGCTTTCGATCGAAGTATTGATCTCGCCACCGACGGCCGCTTCGGCGGCGGCGTGATAAGGCGCTTCGCTCAGCGCTAGTTTGATCTGACCAGGGTCGGTCGTCGGGCCGACTTGAACCAACGCTTCAAACTTGACTCCGTGCGGACGATCGCAGGTAGCGTCGGTACATGTCTGATAGCCCAAATAGCCCGCGATCGGATAACTGCCAGGCGACGCGTCTTTAGGAACGGCGATTTCAAACGTCCAGGTCGTATCCCCTTCATGATATTTCAAAGGGGCCTCGCCGGGGATCAGCTCTTTTTCGATCACGGGACTCTTCGTCTGCGGCGCAGTCCGCTGCCAAGGAGTCGCTTTGGCCAATCCCATGACGGTCGGCTTATAGATCATCGGGTCTTCGGTATCGTAGGCGTACACGTGATATCCGCCGGTGACGTCGACGGTCAGCGAGACCCGGACCCGATCGCCAGGCTCGACGATTTTGGGCGTAATCGAGCCGCGTATGATCGAGTGCCCGCCGGGCGTTTTATAGTCGCCCACTTTGCCGACCACCTGATAAGCGCTGGGCGGGGTCGACTCGCCTGCTCGCGGAGTCGCGCTGGCGGTTTGATCAAAATCAGCCGGCACTTTGATCGACGCTTCGCCGGCGTAGGCGGCTTGCAGACGCTTGTTTTGCGGCACGCAAGTTCCTTTGTCGGAACAAGCTTGCCCCGTGTATTGCACGTCTAAAGTCAGCTTGGTCGGATCGACGCCCGGCGCCCACAAAAACGGGGCTTTCCAGGTGACCGTTCCATAGTGCTTCTCTTGCGCGACCGGAATGATTTTGTCGGCCGGAACCACTTTCGGCTTTTGCTCAGTAAAGAACTGACCGACCGCAGTCACGCTGGAGGTAGGCGCCAGTTTCAACTTAGACGGCAACGGCCCGCCCGGCTTTTGCGTGACCGAATAAAGGTACCAACCGTCATCGACCGAAGCGGTCACTTCGACCTGGCCCACCTTCTTCTCGGGATCAATGACGAATCGTCCAGTCAGCTTCAAATTGGGATCGTTCGACGCGAACCCGTTATCAAGCCCCTCTAGTCCGGCGAACGGCTCGAACCCTTGCGCTTGCACGCTAGAAGTCGGCGCGAGCAGAAGGAGAGTGACAATACTCGCCAATCGAAATACAAGCTTCGAAGTCATGCGCGAATCAAACTCGAAGAAAAAGTATGGGAAAGCTGGCAGGCACGGCTCCCGCCAACAGGGGCGGCAGGGTCCCGTACGCGGCGCCGCCGTATGCGACGCCGCAGTGCTGGGGTATCTATCGTCTATCGTTCCACTTGCCGCGGTTCGGGTCAGTGAGACAATCGACACTTCGCCCGCTAGCTGCGGCAAAGTCTCTCTATTTCAATAGAAACCGCATTCGGCGTAAAGAGAGATTCAGCCGTGCGAGCACCGCCTTGGGTTGCGAAAAATGTCGCTGATCGAGCGCGATCCACTCGATCCACTGCAGTCCCGTCAAAAATACGGCGGAACGATCAAATTGAATTATCGCGTGGCGTTCTGCCTCAGACAATGGATGCGCCTGCTCGTAACGAGCAAGAAAATCGGCCCAGCCGCCGCGATCGTCCTCGAACAGCGAACCGCACAAACGAGCCAAGTCGCCCGCTGGCGACTCCGCTCGGGCGGCCCCAAAGTCAAGAATTCCGCTCACTGAATCGTCTGTCAGCAAAATATGCTCTCGATGAAGATCCCGCAGGCAATCATGCAATTTCAGCGGCGTTTGTAAGGCCAAACGCAGTTCTGCGGCAATCCTCTCGACCCCCTGGGCGAACAATTCAAGCGTTTGCTGCGCAAAGTCGGCAAATTCCGGCCACGCTAGCCGCACGATCGCGGCGTCAAGCTGCCGCCGGTCAATATCGCGCCAACGCTCGAGCATCGCGTAGCGTTGACGCAACCCGGGCGAAATGTCAAAGGTCGTCTTTCGAGCGGCCGCAACTTGATGAATCGTCGCCACAGCGGCGGCGATTGCGTCTAGTCGCGACGGCGTGATCGCCGCAGGCTCTATCGCACGACCGGGCATCCACTCCGCTAATTCCCAGTAGCCAGCCGCATTTTCGACGAACGAATCCCCCTCGATCGTCGTATAGAGTTGAGGAATGAACTTTAAATTCGCTTCGCGCCACTGACGTTGTAGGGCGTGAATACGCCGCAACCGAGCCAAATCGGTCTCAGCCGGCCACAGGCGAAGCGCGTAAGCTTGGTCTTCGCATTCGACGCGCCAAATTGTCCCGCCGCTTAACCCGCCTGCCCCGCCCAACGGCGCAACTTGATACGGGCGGCGTTGAAGTTCGGGAAACCGCGAAAGTTGGAAAAAATTCACAAGATTGCGTCTCCAGAAAGCACTATCTTCCGACGCCTAGGTTTGCTGATCGAGTCGCACGGGGAAAAATCGTTAGAGTCGTCCCAATTCCACTGCGCGGAATTATGCACATTTTTTGCTAACATATCGTCAGAAAACTTTTCCCAAATCGGCCCATGTGAGAAAATGGGGTATATTTTAGGACCCTTAGATCCCTCATGCGGCGGCCACATTTCTTTCCCACTCGCATCTTGTCGTTTTGACCGCCCTTAAACAATCAGCTCCCCCGCATTAAGAGAAGATGAGAATGAAACTGTCGACCCAGTTGCGGTCCACCTTTGCGGTCTTAATCGCCGCTGGACTGACATCCGTTTTGAATCCGTCGACGGCGTTTGCCGAAGATGCGGAGCCTGCGAAGGAGGCGTCGACCGATTCGGCCAAATCGAACGACCAAGCCGACAAAGTCATGGCGACCACCGGCGCTTCGTCAAGCGACGGCGGCAAGTCGAGCGGCAGTTCGTCGAGCCAGCCCGAGCATGCGCGCATTCTCAAAGACTTTAAAAAAGTGGACGGTCTGATCCCCATGTACCACAAGGGGAATCGATTGTACCTGGAGCTTTCGCCGCAACATTACAGCGGCGAGTATATCGTGCTGATCTCGATCAGTCGCGGCATCGGGCAATACCCGCTGTACGGCGGTTTTAGCTGGGGCTTCGGCGACGATTGGATTTGGCAGTTTCGCAAGGTCGACGACAACGTTCATATCGTTCGCAAAAACGTTCGCTTCAAAGCCGACAGCAACAAGCCCGAAGCTCGCGCCGTGAAACACGCTTACGGCGACAGCGTTTTGTTTAGCCTCTCTGCCGATAAAAAAGGCCCCAAAGGGGGCGATCTGGTCGACGTCACTTCGGTCTTTATGAGCGACTTGCCGATGATCTCGTCGCAACTGCCGGGCGCGTCGTTCTCGCCCAGCAAATCGGTTTTCAGCGAAGTCAAAGGCTTCGACAAAAACATCGAGCTGGAAGTCGCCGCCACGTACGCTTCGAGCGGGCGCATGCGTTACGATTCGGTCCCTGACAGCCGGGGCGTTTCGATCGACATCCACTATTCGATCAGCAAGATTCCTTCCAACGGATACAAGCCGCGTCTGGCCGACGACCGGATCGGTTACTTTTTGACGGTCGTCAAAAATTTCTCGCAGTCGGAAGATGACCAATTCGTTCGCTATATCAACCGCTGGGATCTGAAAAAGGCGGAGTCGAGCGCGAAAAAGTCGGAGCCGGCCGAACCGATCTTGTTCTATCTCGAAAATACGGTCCCCTACAAATATCGAAAGCCGATCCGCGACGGCATTCTCGAATGGAACAAAGCGTTTGAAAAAGCGGGCTTTATCGATGCGATTCGCGTTCGTCAGCAAGAAGACGACGACAAATGGGATCCTGAAGACGTCAACTACAACACGTTCCGCTGGATTACGTCCGACGCGGGATTTGCGATGGGACCGTCGCGAACCAACCCGTACAACGGGCAAATTCTCGACGCCGACATCATTTTCGACGCTTCGTTTCTCAACTCGTGGCAACGAACTTTTGAAGACATCAACCCGCAAGGCATCGCCGCGCTGACCGGCGGATGGCCCGAACGACAAGATGAAATTAACGAGTTGATGGGCGTTCCCGCCGACCGCAAGCCGCATGTGGGGCACAGTTCGGCTTGCATGCTCGGTCGCGGCATGACCAGCCAGATGGCGTTCGCCAACCTGATCGCCGCCGAAGGGGCCGCCGCCGCCGAAGATCGCGAGGAAGTCCGCGAAAAACTGTTCATGCAAGGCCTGAAAGAAGTCACCATGCACGAAGTGGGGCATACCCTCGGCTTGCGTCACAACTTTAAGGCCAGCAAATTCCGTTCGCTCGAAGACATGAACGATCTCGAAATTTCGGCCGACGGCATGGTTTCGAGCGTCATGGACTACGTGCCGGCCAACATCGCGCCGAAGGACGAAAAGCAAGGCGACTTCTTCCCCCAAACGATCGGCCCGTACGATATTTGGGCGATTGAGTACGGCTACACGCCGTTCTCAGGCGGAACGTCCGGCGAGAAAAAAGAACTCGACAAGCTGGCCAGCCGCAGCGGCGAGCCAGGTTTGAGCTACGCCACCGATGAAGATACGACCAGCTACGCGCCCGACCCGGATTCCAATCGTTTTGACTTCGGCGACGACGCGGTCGAATTCGCCGAGCGTCAAGCGAAAGTGGTGCAGGAAGCGATGGAAGACTTGGTCAATCGAGTCGTCAAAGAGGGGGACGATTACTCCAAGGCGCGTCGCGCGTTTAACGTCTTGCTCAGCACGCACGGTCAAGCGATGTTCTTCGTCTCCCGCTACGTCGGCGGCATCTATGTCAGCCGCAGCCACAAAGGAGACGAAGACGCCCAGCCCCCGATGCGCATCGTCGAAGTCGAAAAACAACGCGCCGCGCTCAAGCTGCTCGAAGAGCAAGTCTTTAGCGATAAGCCGTACCAAGTCGACCCGTCAATCTACAACCAACTGGCCCCGTCGCACTGGGACCACTGGGGCGCGTCGAAAACCTCGCGGCCAGATTTCCCAATCCACGGCTACATCGAAATGTGGCAAGATCGCGTCTTGTCGCAACTCCTTTCTTCCGGCACCTTAACCCGAATGCACGATTCGGAACTGAAAGTCGCCGAAGACGAAGAAGCGATGACCACCGCCGAATTGATCGAACGACTGACCGACGTCGTCTATCGCGAACTCGACGATATCAAGAAAGGGGACGACAAATACACCAATCGCGAACCGGCGATCAGCAGCTTACGCCGCGGGTTGCAGCGGAACTATCTCCGCCGTCTCTCGAACATCGCCTTGGGCAACACTTTCGCCCCCGACGATTGTCAAACGATCGCATACGCCCAACTGCATGACCTCTCGAAAAAAATCGAAGGGACCATGAAGAAAAAAGCCAAGCTCGACTCCTATTCGCAGGCTCACCTGCTGGAGACGAAGGCCCGTATCGACAAAGTCTTGTCGTCGCAACTCATCTTCGCTTCGCCGTAAGGCCAAGCGAAACCGTCGATCGCGTTTGCCCTCTCTTTGAACCAGAGAGGGCTTTTTTATGCGCGCCGCCAGCGTCACCTCGCAAG
>JBITAD010000343.1:0-2884 GCA_044439945.1 Blastopirellula sp. JB062 | reverse complement strand
CACTTTCGAAGCAGAACGTCCCGCCGGAAGATTACTTTCGCGAGATGCTGCCGAAAGTGGTCTCGGCGCTGGCCGCGATCGGCGGGGCCGTTTGGATCTATGACGAAAAGCGGCGCCCTCGGCTCATCTATCAAGTCAATTTGACGCGCAGCTTAGTCGATCCGGAAGACGCCGACGGCGTTCGCCATTTGCGATTGATCGAAGAAATGTTTCAAGGCGCCGCCGGGCAACTCTTGCCGCCGCAATCAGGCTCGATCGAAGAAGGCGCCTCCGGCAATCCAACCAACTCACTGTTGGTCATCGCACCGATCAAAAACGAAGCGCAAGAAGTCGAAGGGGTCATCGAAATCTTTCAACGCCCCGACTCGCAACCGGCGAGTCAGCGCGGTTATCTACGCTTCTTAGAGCAAATGTGCGGGCTTACGACCGAATGGTTCAAGACGCGCCAACTCAAAGATTACTCAGACCGCCAATCGCTGTGGGCGAAGATCGAACAGTTCTCGCGCGCCGTCCACGAAAATCTCGATCTGCGTCAAACCGCCTATACGATCGCCAATGAAGGACGCCGCCTGATCGGGTGCGATCGAGTGAGCGTCGCGCTGCGACGCGGGCGCCGTTGGAAGGTAGAAGCGGTCAGCGGCCAAGACGTTTTTGACGCGCGTTCCAATCAAGTCGTGCTGCTGGGCGCCTTGACGAAAACCGTCATGGATACCGGCGAAGACTTTTGGTTTGACGGACAGACCGAAGACTTGGCGCCGCAATTGGAAACGGCCGTACATGACTATGTCGACGAATCGCACACCAAGACGATCGCGATTATTCCGCTCCGGCGTCCGCAGCATGCGACCGACGCACGGGAAGCGGTCGAAGGCGAAGAGGAACGCGAGTATCAAGGCGAGATTTTAGGCGCCTTGATCGTCGAGCAGATTGAAGACAGCTCGAATCAAGCGGAGTTCCGCAAAGGGGTCGAGCTGATCTCCGAGCATAGCTGCCGCGCGTTGGCCAATGCGATCGACTACAACAACATTCCGCTGACGCCGCTCTGGCGTTTGCTGGCCAAATCACGGGTCTTGGTCGAAGCTCGCAACCTGCCCAAAACGGTGGGCGCCACGGTCGCCGTCATCGCGGCGGCGTTAGCGTTATGCCTGATTCAAGTGCCGTTTCGGCTATCCGGCGCCGCGACTCTGACCCCGGTCGAAAAACGAGAGATCTTCGTTCGCGAAGAAGGCGAGGTCATCGACGTTTTAGTCGAGCATGGGCAGTTCGTCGAATCGGAGCAACTTGTCGCCAAGCTGCGCAACCGCGATTTAGACATGCAGTACGAGCGTTTGCAGGGCGAGCAATCGAAGGCCGAGCAGTCGCTCCGCGGGTTGATCCATCGTCGCAATTTCGCCAAAGATGACGAAGAAAAACGGCAACTGGCGATCGATTTGGCGCTTGCCAACATGGAAGTGAGCAAACTGTCCGATCAACTGGCGCTGCTCGCTCAAAAACAACAATTTTTAGAAGTCCGCAGCCCAATCGCCGGCGAAATCGTCAGCTGGGACGTGCGTGATTCGCTAATGCAGCGTCCTGTTTCGCCGGGACAAATTTTGATGACCGTCGTCGATCCCAGTCAAGAATGGATTCTTGAAGTCAAGATGCCGGAGAAGCGGTTGCAACACATCGTCAACGCACAAAAAGAGCTGGGCCGAGACCTCGACGTTACTTACATCATGGCCAGCAGTCCTGGCGTGAAACTAGAAGGAAAATTGCTCGAGATTCAACGTCTCGCACAAGCCGATCCCGACGAAGGACAAATCGTCAAAATCAAAGTGGCGATTAACAAAGAAAAGTTGATGACGGCAATTCCGCAGTTGCGAACCGGGGCGACCGCAACCGCCAAAATCCATTGCGGAACTGCCGCACTCGGATACACCTGGCTGCACGAAGTTTGGGAATTCATCCAATCTCGCGTGTTATTTTAATGCTGCGGCGCATGTCGCCGTAATCTGTCCCTACCTCCCTTCGCTATCGACAATCTTCAGGAACAGGATTTGATGACGCTCGCCATCCTATTACTCGCCGCCGCGGTCGGCCAAACTCCTGCCGCCGCAAACTCATCGAGCGACGTTGAGGTCGACCACTGTCTCGTTTCGCTAATCGATCAGGTGAACGTGCCGGCCCAAGAAACCGGCGCGCTGGTTTCGATTCCCGCTTATCGAGGTCGCATCGTCTCCGACGGCGACTTGCTCGCCCAGATCGACGATCGCACCGCGGCCAAACAAGCGGAGATCTCCAAGTTTCGTCACGACAAGGCAGTGACCGAAGCCGCCAACGACATCGACGTTCGCTATGCGACCAAAGCTGCCGAAGTCGCGCTCAAAGAACATGAAGTCTTCGAGCAGAGCAATAAGGAAAGTCGCGGCACGATCAGCAAGATGCAACTCGACAAAGCTTGGCTCGCCTACCAACGCGCCGTACTGCAGATCGAACAGGCGGCGATGAACCAAAAAATCAGTTCGCTCGCCGCTTCCGAGAGTCAGGCCGAAATGGAAGGCGCGCAAATGGTAATCGACCGTTGCCGCACCGTCTCGCCGATCAACGGAGTCGTCGTGCAGGTCTATCGCCAGGAAGGGGAGTGGGTACGCCCCGGCGACGCGCTGCTGCGAATCGTCGGTTTGCAATGGCTGAAAGTCGAAGGAACGCTTGACGCCGACCAGCATGATCCGTCGCAACTTATTCATCGTCCGGTTACCGTTTCGGTTCGTACGGCGTCCGGCTTGCAGCAATTCTCCGGGTTCGTCAATTTCGTAAGCCCCGAAATCGACGCGACGGGCGCTTTCGACATTTCAACGGTCGTCGAAAACAAGCCGAGCGCCAAAGGCTACTGGGCGCTTTCGCC
>JBITAD010000342.1:0-13426 GCA_044439945.1 Blastopirellula sp. JB062 | reverse complement strand
ACCGAAGTCTTATTCGATCCCCAGGTAGAAGCTCCCTATTTCGAGATATTCTCGTCGGCGGATGGAGAGACGAAAAAATTATTGATCGAGAAGTTTCCATTTTCGATCGGCAGAAATGAGTCGTGCGACTATCCGGTCGAATCAGGCCGCGTCTCGCGTGAGCATGCGCTGCTGCTCAAAGAGGGGAATCATTACCTGCTGCGCGATTTGAACAGTACGAACGGGACGTTCGTAAACGGCGAAAAAATTACGGAAAAGGTCCTTTCCGACGGCGATACCTTGATGGTCGCCGACATCGAATTCGATTTTCATAGCGGCAATCAATCGCAACAGCGTCAAACCGTGACGTTGCAAATGAACGACGGCGGAGCAATCGCCGCCGATAGCGACGTCTCTTATTTTGATTCGTTGCAGGCCTTTCGGCGTTGGCAAGAGATCGCCGCCGTAGGGGGCGTTCGCGTCGATTTTGACGGCATCTACGATCTAGAATCAGGCGATCCCTTCGGTTTTCTCGTTCGCCGAATGATCGACAGCAACGTCGCAGCCGATGATCCGATCAGCCGCAAAATTTTAGAGACGGAATGTCGCCTGACCGAACGATTGCAGCGGCTTCACCGTTTACGCGCTTATTCGGCGGCTGAAATGCTGCCCGAAAACGCTTGTTTATTCCTACGCCCCGAGCCGTATGAGATCGGTACGACCAGGTTTCTCGATTCGGTCGCATACGCCCGCGATCAATCGCCCGAGGCGCGGCGAACCGTGATCGTGATACCGGACGAAGCGATTTGCGAGTTGCCCTTTTTCCGCGATTTTATGAACGAGTTGCAGGCGATCGGGTGCGAGACGGCGTTCGCCGGATTTCATCCCGCGAAATCTCGTTTTGAAGAATACGTTGAGTTGGCGCCTGATTACGTCGAGCTGCGCGAGACGGTCGCCCGCGAGATTGACGACGATTTGGGATTGCGCGATGCGGTTCGCGACGTGATCCAACTTTGTCGAGAGAATCATATTTTGACGATTGCGACCGGAGTGCATGCCGAAGCGAGCGCGCAGCGGTTTCGCGATTTGGGAATCAATATGAGTCGAGGAAGATATCGACGTCGCGACGCTGGGCAAGCGTAGCGTCTGACGTCTTTAAAAAATAACGTGCGGAACTCGATGTCGAAGAACGATATCGAAGCCCTTCTCGGCTGGGCCGCCGAGAGGCGAACCAAACATGAAAGCGTATTGAGGCGAACTTTCCGTGACAACCGAAGTCCCATCGCATGTACGTGAGGTAGCAGGGTATCGCGTACGCCAGCGCATTGGCGCGGGCGGCTATGGCGAAGTATGGGTCGCCGAAGCGCCCGGCGGCCTGCAAAAAGCGGTGAAATTCGTCTATGGATTCCATGACGAAGCGCGAGCCGCTCGCGAATTAAAAGCGCTCTATCGCATCCGCAGCGTGCGACACCCCTTCTTGCTTTCTCTCGAACGCGTCGAAGTGATAGACGGGCAACTGGTCATCGTCTCGGAACTGGCCGACAAGAGCCTGAAAGATCGTTTTGAAGAATGTCGCAGCGCCGGCTTGCCTGGGGTTCCGCGCGCCGAACTGCTCCGCTACCTGAGCGATTCGGCGGAAGGCTTAGACTACATGAGCGAGTCGCACTCGCTGCAGCATCTTGACGTCAAGCCTGAAAACTTGCTGATCGTCGGCGAGCACTCGAAAGTGGCCGACTTCGGTTTAGTCAAGCATTTGCAAGACGTGACCGCATCGATGATGGCCGGCCTGACTCCGGTATACGCCGCACCGGAAGTCTTTCATGATCAGCCTTCGATGCAAAGCGATCAATACAGTTTGGCGATCGTGTTCCAAGAGATGCTGACAAGCGCCCTCCCCTTCCCGGGAAAAACTCCGGCGCAGTTAACGGCCCAGCATCTAAGCAGCAAGCCTCGTCTCAATTCGTTGCCGGAAGCGGATCGACCGATTATCGATCGCGCTTTGGCGAAAGATCCTCGGCAACGATTTCGCAACTGTCGCGAAATGTTGCAAGCGCTGATCGCCGCTTCCGATCCGACGACCGCACTGCCGCCGTCGACGACGCCGATCTCGCGCCCTGCAGAAAACACCGATACGAAAACGATCTTCGCCGCCGATACGCGTACCAGCGATCCGAGCGAATCGGAGTCGGCTTGCCATCAAGAGCCGACGATCGAGATCTCGGCGGCCGCTCCTTCGCCCATTTCGGATCGACTATGGGGAGACCTGCCGCAACGTCAACTGCATACCGACGAGCCGAAACGGTGGAACGCTTCGGCATGCAAGCACCGCCCGACATTGGTGATCGGCGTCGGAGGAATCGGAGTCCGTTTGGCCTATGCCATCGAACAAAAGTATTGCGATAGCGGCAAAGAGCAAGGTCAGCCCTGGTATCGCGCCATGGCGATCGATACCGATGCACGCACGCTAAATTCGATGGAGATTCCGGCGCCCTTGCCCGAGGCGAACGAACTGAAGCGTTTGATCATTCCGCTGCGCCGCCCGCAAGCGTATCGCAACGCTTCGGCTCGCATTACGCAATCGGTCAGTCGCCGCTGGCTTTACAATATCCCTAATTCTTTGGCGACCGAAGGCTTGCGCCCCTTAGGGCGAATCGCCTATTTAGATCATTGCGACGAGATCGTTTCGTCGTTGCGCGACGCGTTGGAAGAGGTCGCCGCACAAACGCAACGATCGCCCGATCTGGTCGGCGGCGAGCCTCGAATCATATTGCTGGCTTCGATCAACGGCGGCGCTGGCAGCGGAATTGCGATCGATCTGGCTTTCGCAATCGCTCGCTTGTTGCAAGAGCGGGGGCAAGATCTTAGCGATCTGGAAGTCTCGTTGATTCATGCCGGTCCGCGAAAGTCGGACGAGCAAGACCTGGCCCGCGCCAACGGTCTCGCTTGTTTGACCGAACTGCACCAAATTTTGCAAGCGCAGAAGTACCCAGGCGATCCGGCCGCCGGCGTGCCCGAAATCGATTTTCGCGGCAGTTGCCGTCCGACGTTCCAACTGTTGCACTGGGGCGACGAACTGAGCGACGGCGATTACGACCGGCAGATTGACGAATTTTCCGATTATCTGCTAATGCGAGCGCGCAGTCGCAGCGGGGGATATCTCGATAACTTGCATGCCGACGACCTCGAGCAAGGCGGCGAGCCGACGGTCAGCACCTTTTCTACCTACACCGTTCCGCTCAGTTCGCGATCGGCGACTGAACGGTATAGCTGCGAAGTCGCCAGCGCCGTCGTGCAGCGCTGGCTAGGCGACGACGACGCGGCCGGCGGCGATCAGCGACGCATGGCGATGCTCAACAAGCAAGACGATGATCTCGACGCGCGGCAAAATCGGATCGATCGTCTGTTGCAACAACGGGTCGATCTATTGGTCGAACAAGAGGAACTCGCTCTCGATCCGCTCTTGCAAACGATGTTTGTCATGGTGCGCGAAGAGCTAGACGCCAATCCCGACGAATATTTTCAAGCCTTGCTGACCAAAGAGTTTAAGCGGCTCAACCAGCCGTGCGACGATCCTGTGCAACGCTCGCTTGCGGTTTTTGAATTTCTCGATCAGGTCATCGGGCAAGACTCGACCGAGATGGAATCGTCCGAGAAACGAGGAGTATCGTTACGTAACGAAATCGGCCCCAAGCTGCGCGAGCTTGGCGAAGCGACGGCGCAGAAGGTCATTGCGTGGATATTAACGCATTTAGATAGAGACGACTTCTGCCTGCAACGAACGCGCGAACTGCAGCAAGCGATCGACCGCTACCTTCGTCAATTAGAAGACAAAGCCCGGGCAATGGCCGAACGCTTGCAAGGCGAAGTCTATCGTCATCGACAAAAAATCTTAGAGACGAACTACGACGGCAAAGAGGCTCGCTCGCGCGATCGAAGCAAGCATGCGGCCAACGACTATGACGCATGGATCAAATACGCCCATCTGCAGACGCACGGCGTCGCACTGCTGAGCGTTTGTCAGTTCGCCCAAGTTTTGCGCGCGAAACTGCTTGATTCCAATCTCGCTTTCAAAAATGTCGAAGGCGAACTGAAACGGTTGGCCAATTTCTTCGACTTAGAGGTAGGAAATCTCGCCGATACGTCGATTCGCGCCGTCGAACCTCGCTTTCACGAATTTCTCTTAATCGCCGAACGCGAAACGCATCAACGAATTTGCGAAGAGTATCAAGGCTTGCAAAACTTGTTGGTATGCACGCGCGACGGCACGATGAAAGCGGCCAAAATGTTGGAAAGCGTTTGTCGTACCGTCGTTATCCGAGCGCAAACTGACCTGTCGCAAACGACCAGCTGCGCATCGCAAACTGGCGCGCCTCCCGGCGAAGAGATCGCCAAAGCGCTTGCCGGCTGCCGACCGCGATTGGCCGACTTGGGCGGTTCGCGGCGGGTAAGCGTTTTCTTCCCTTGTTCGAACATCGACGAGTCCGAAATCGGCTTGCTGCCCACCTCAGAGGGGCCGGCCGGCTTGGTCCCATGCGACGTGCCCGAGGTCGTTTATTGCCAACACGTCGACGGAACGCCGCTGCGCGATGCGGCTCGCTTGCTGGTCGACAATCGCCCCGAATACCGCGACGTCGCGTCGCGGTTGCACGGCCGAATCGACGTGAACTGGCGAGAGTTATAAACGACGGCGCGAAGCGAGATTAGTATCGCGTCGTCTCGCCGCTGCGTTTCGCTTGTTGCATCCGTCGATATTCTTCGACGGAAACGACCGGGGCCAGTTTCGGCAGCGAAACGGCCGAGACCGTCGGCGCCGATGTTTTCGGTTTCGACAGCAGCAGCGGTTCGACGCTCGTCGCTCCTGGGCGAGTCGCAACTTGCGGAATCGCTTTGGCCGGCGTCGGCTCAAGGCTCGTCGATTTCGCCGAACTTGCGTTCCCCCGCGGTCCGGCGGCGACTCGCGGAACGGCCCGAACCGGATTAATCGGAGTCGCCGGCGTCGGTTGAGCGGGCTTCACGGCGATCGGTGCGCTAGAACTGCCGGGCTGTTCCAACAAATTGTCGGAGATCGATTCGCCTGACGGTACCAGTTGAGACAAAGCGTCAGACTCCGTCTTCGAAGGATTCGGCTGCGAAGCGTTGACGATCGTTTTGGAGACCGCCGGCGCGGCGGCGATCACCGACGAGGTAGCCGGCGCCGCTTGAGGTTGGGCCGCTTGGGCCGCAAGCGACCGGCTTTCCGACTGATAGATCGAACGATACTCGTTCACGCGCCGACTATGCTTCAGTTGATCGACGATCGAGTCGTTGGCGTGTACGTCGGCTTGATACGCGACTAATGCGCCGGCGTCTTGCGACGGTTTGGCGACTGCTGCCTTAGGCGCGTCTCGTTTTTGCGAAGGGTAGACCGTCTGCGGCGTTTGGGCGCCGATCGGCTGCGAGGCGAGATCGGCCATTTCCGTTTGCGGCGTTTTCGACGGGTTATCGGCGGCGACATGGGGCGTGTTGGTCGCGGCGGAAATCACGCTCGTCTTGGGCGCGTTCGGTTTCTCGGCCATCTGCGGAACGCTCGCTTGCGGCTCTGGCGCCGGCGTCGCTTTCTTCGGCGCTGCGGCGGTGATCGGCGCCGAGCTTAGATCGACGACCCGCGCTTGACTCGGCGCCGCGACTCCGGCCGGTTTGCCGGCGGGTTTCGCGGCGATCGGTCGTCGAGTCGGTTCAGGCGACTCTTGGGCCAAACCGTCTTCAGCCGCTTCGTCGATTGCGCTTTGCAGCGCCGAGGTCAGCGAACCTGACTTAGCGGCCGGCGGTTGCGCCGCCAGCGTCGGTTCCGCTGGGGTGGGCATGGCGGCCGCCGGTTGTTGGGGCGGAGCCTTTTCTTGCGGCCGCGCAAGCGTGACGTGCGGATTCACGACCTCGGCTGCCGGCGTGGGTTGGGCGACCGTGGGCGACTTGTTCGCGTTGTTGGCGGCAAGCGGCTTTTTCGGGGGCGCCGCCGTCCCCTGCGCGGCGATGGCGCCAGCCCCGACGTCTTGATTCGATGAGACGTTCGCCGGCTGCGCGGCGCCTGCTTCGCTGGGCGTCGCGATCGTCGAAATCGGGTCGGCGGCAGGTTCCGGTTCGCCTCGACCGAACAGCCCGCCGAAGAATCGCGCGATCGGCGGCAACGGTTTCTTTTGGTCAGCGACTTGCGGTTCGGGACGAACGCGGGTCGGTTCGGCATCTTCTTGCGACATCGCTTCGACCGCCGTGATTTCTTCCAGCGATTTATCTTTCGACCGGAAAAAAGGAAACGCGCAGCCAGTGGTCAGCGTCAACGCGAGCAAGGCTAGGCGAGGAAGTAGCGAGGTTACGCGCGGCATTTGGTCGACTCCGTCGATAGATGCGTCAGATTCAAAGCGAAAGGCGCCGCTAGCAAAGAAGCGTGCGCGTTTCCTTTGTTGTTTCGGTCGTATCGACTAGGCAAATTCAGACGAGCTTGTCGTTTTTTGCGATTCTGCCGAATATGCCGCTTTCGCCGCTAGCGTCGCTACCTATTGTATGGGGGCCATTAGCCGCGAAAGGGCGACCGTCAGGCGAAATGCGTAAGATTGCTGCGCCAACTCGTCAGCGTGAGCTTCGCGACATTTGGCCAAATCGGCTTCAAGCATTTGTTCGACCTCCCCGGCAAATTGACGATCGGCCGCCGCAATCATGATTTCAAAGTTCAAGCGAAACGATCGATTGTCGAGGTTCGCCGTCCCCACCGCGGCGAAGTGATCGTCGATCAGCACCACTTTTTGATGCAAAAAGCCGGGCGCATAGCGGAAAAAACGAACGCCGCTCGGCGCCGCTTCGGCGATAAACGAGAAAGCCGACAGATACACCAATATATGGTCGGGACGCTCCGGCAAGATAATGCGGACGTCGCACCCTCGGATCGCCGCCAACTGCAAAGCGGCGATCACCGGCGGGTCGGGCACGAAATAAGGACTCGCGATCCAAACCCGTTTTTGCGCCATGTTGATCGCTTGAATGAAAAACAGACTGCAGCGTTCGATCTCGTCGGCCGGGCCCGTCGGCAGCACCAACACTTGTTGGTCGTCGCTCGAAGGCGCCGGATCCCACTCGACCGGCGGCAGATCATGCGTCGCCCAATTCCAGTCTTCTAAAAAAGAACGCTGTACCGCTTGCACCGCAGGGCCGCGCACTTCGACATGCGTATCGCGCCAAGGGCCGATCGCGGGATCTCGTCCCATATATTCGTCGCCGACGTTGTGCCCGCCGACATAAGCCGTTTGTCCGTCGACTACGACCACTTTGCGATGATTCCGAAAGTTGAGTTGAAATCGATTGCCGCGCCCTTTGGTCGTATGAAACGGCGCGATCTTGACCCCGGCGTCCCGCAACCTTTGCACGTATTGCCGCGACAACCCGTAACTGCCGATCTCGTCGTACAGCACGTAAACGCGAACCCCCGCGGCCGCCCGCGCCAGCAGACGCTCTTGCAGCGCTTGCCCCAGTTGGTCGTCGCGCAAGATATAGAACTGGACCAGCACGTACTTTTCGGCCGCGTCGATCGCGGCGAAGATCGCGTCGAACGTCGCCTGCCCGTCGATCAACAATCGGATCGCGTTTTTCCGACTAAACGGAAACTCGCCCAAGTGCTGAAACGTTTGCAGGTCGTACGGCATTTCGTCGGTCACGATATAGTCGACCGCCGCGCCGTGCAGCGTGCTCGTGATATGCTGAACCTCGCGGTTTTCGACCCGTCGCGCTTCGACATAACCATGAAAACGATTCCGCCCGAAGATCCAGTAGGCTGGCACCGCCACATACGGAAACATCAGCAGCGTCAGCGCCCAGGCGATCGCGCCCTGCGAAGTGCGCGTTTTCATGATCGCATTGACGGCGGTCATCAAGCCCAACGAATGGGCGACCAAAGCGACCAGCCCGATTTCTCGAATCCACTCCATACGATCATTTCCGACCAGAGAACGCGGCGATAGTAACGTCAGCCCACGAAGGTCTACAAGCATAGCACGATCCCCTGGCGACGCCGATACGCGCCCTTGCGTTTCCGTATCCCCAAGCGTCCGGCCTGTCAGTTGAGCTCAGATTGAATCCCGGTTCGCGGCGCCTCATACTAAAAACGAATCCTCCGCTTGCGTCGCAAGCTTTATCCCCCTTCCCTGTCCCTTCAGTTGAAAGCCGCAATATGCTCAGATCCCTCCGGCTTTTCGGCGTCTTGTTCAGTTGTTGGCTCGCGAGCCCGTTGTTCGCCGATCAGCGGCCGAACATCTTATTGGCGATCACCGACGATCAATCATGGCTCGATACCTCGTTCGCCGGCAGTCGGGCGGCTTCGACTCCCAGCTTTGATCAAATCGCCCGGCAAGGCGTTTATTTTAAGAACGCCATTTCCGCTTCGCCCGGCTGTTCCCCCTCGCGCGCCGCTTTGCTGACGGGGCGATATCCCTGGATGCTTGAACAAGCCGGGACGCACGCCTCTTCGTTTCCGCAAAAATACGTCGTCTATCCCGATCTGTTAGAAGCTGCCGGCTATTTCGTCGGCTATACCGGCAAAGGCTGGGGGCCCGGCAATTACAAAATCAGCGGCCGCAAACGAAATCCGGCGGGGCCCGGTTTTCAAAAACGGAAGCTCAAACATCGCCCGACCTCCGGCATAAGCCAGCGCGACTACGCGGCGAACTTCGCCGACTTTTTAGCGGCGCGCCCCGCTGACGCCCCATTTTGCTTTTGGTTTGGCGCCCAAGAGCCGCATCGACCCTATCAAAAAGGAAGCGGCCAAGCGTCCGGCCGCTCGCTCGCCGAGGCGACGACTCCGCCGTTTTTGCCCGACGCCGAAGCGGTGCGCGACGACTTGCTCGATTATTGCCGCGAGATCCAATGGGCCGATCAGCAATTGGGCGCGATGTTAAAGCAGTTGCAAGCGATCGGCGAACTCGAAAATACGATCGTGATCGTCACCAGCGACAACGGCATGCCGTTTCCGCGCGCGAAAGCGAACAACTACGAATATGGGATTCATATGCCGTTGGCCCTCGCCTGGCCGGCTCGCATTGCGGCGGGGCAAACGGTGAACGAGCCGGTCAGTTTGACCGATCTTGCCCCCACCATGCTTGCCGCCGCCGGAGTCAAACCGCCTAGCGACGCCCCGCCGATGGTCGGCCGCAATCTGTTGCCCCGTTTAACAGGCAGTCAGACGAAACTGACCGGCGGCGTCTATAGCTCGCGCGAACGCCATTCCTCTTCTCGCTGGAACAATCTGACCTATCCGCAGCGTTCGCTACGCACGGAAGAATATCTGCTGATTCGCAACTTTCGGCCGCAACGCTGGCCGGCCGGCGCCCCGCAAAAGTTCGACCAGCCAGGCGTCTTGGGGCCGCCGCACGGCGGTTATCACGATATCGACGCTTCGCCGACGCTTGCCTGGATGATCGATAATCGAGACGCTCCGGAGGTCGCCCCGCTGTTTCAGGCGGCGACCGAGCGGCGTCCCGAGATCGAATTGTTTCACGTCAAAAGCGATCCCGGCTGTCTGAAAAACTTGGCAAGCGATCCAAAAGCGGCTTCGATCCGCCAAGCCATGCAGCAAGAGCTGAACGCCTATCTGGCCGAAACAGGCGATACGCGGCAGACCGGTTCCGGCGATGTTTGGGAGTCGTATCCGCGGTATAGCCCGATTCGCGATTTTCCTCAGCCAGATTGGGCGAAATAGTCTTATGCTCGTTTCATAACGGCTTGGCCGGCGGGATCGACCCCCAAAAAATGGGTCGCAAACGGGCATTTGACGCTTATCGGCCGAATTCGCGCTGAAGTTGGCGAGAATCCTCGCGGCGCGTTGACGTTTTTTTCACTCCTTTAACGGAGCGGCGGACCACCGTTTTGCCCGATTAGGCTTGCCCTTTTTCCTTACAGGGGGGAGCGGGGCGAATGTTCATCGAATCTTCTCTCAACGGTTGCGGCAACTTGCATGCCGCTCGCGGCGACTCCCCTACCGCAGAAATAGTCGCATTTGGTACGATTCACGATTCACTTTCTATCCAAGAATCGCGCTAGAGATACGCCCATGCGTCGCGACGACATTCGTAACATCGTCATTATCGCCCACGTTGACCACGGCAAAACGACCTTGGTCGACTGCCTGTTGAAGCAGAGCGGCCAATTCCGCGAGAGCCAACTCAGCAACGAGCGGATTCTCGATTCGAATGACCAAGAAAAAGAACGCGGCATTACGATCTTGGCCAAAAACATCGCCCTCCCTTACAACGGCGTGAAGGTCAACATCATCGACACGCCGGGGCACGCCGACTTTGGCGGCGAAGTCGAACGCGTTCTGAGCATGGCCGACGGCGCGCTCGTGCTGGTCGACGCGGCCGAAGGCCCCATGCCGCAAACCCGGTTCGTCTTGTCGAAAGCGCTCGAGTGCAAACTGCAGCCGATCGTGGTCGTCAACAAGGTCGACAAGCCTGACGCGCGGCCGATGGAAGTCGTCGACGAAGTGCTTGATCTGTTTTTGCAGTTGGGCGCCGACGACGAACTGGCCGACTTTCCCTTCGTCTTCGCCAGTGCGAAAGAGGGCTTCGCCTCGCACGATCCGAGCGATCGCAGCGGCGACATGAGCCCGCTGCTCGACATGGTGCTCAAGCACATTCCCGGACCGGAGGTCGAACCTGACGAGCCGTTGCAGTTGCTATGCACCACGCTCGCATGGTCTGAGTACGTCGGACGCATCGCCATTGGGCGGATCAAAGCGGGCCGCATTAAAAAAGGGCAAAACGTCCTCGTCTCGAAGAGCGACGACAAGCTGCAACGCGGCAAGATTAACTCGGTTCAAGTCTTTGAAAACCTCGGCCGGGTCGACGTCGATTCGGCCGAAGCCGGCGACGTCGTCGCGTTGTGCGGTATCGAAGACGTCGACATCGGCGATACGATTTGCGATTTAGAGCAGCCCCGCCCCCTGCCCCGCTTGTTGGTCGACGAGCCGACGCTGGAAATGGTCTTTACGATCAATACGTCGCCGTTTGTGGGCAAAGACGGCAAATACGTGACCTCGCGCAATTTGCGCGATCGTTTGTACAAAGAACTGGAACGAAACGTTGCGCTTCGCGTGCGAGACGCCGGTTCCGCCGATTCGTTCGCCGTCGCCGGCCGAGGCGTGTTGCATCTAGCGGTGTTGGTCGAAACGATGCGCCGCGAAGGGTTCGAACTGGCCGTCAGTAAGCCGCGCGTCATCATGCGCGAAGAAAACGGACGCAAAGAAGAGCCGTTTGAAAATCTGGTGGTCGAAGTGCCTTCGATCAAAATGGGCCCGGTGATGGAATTGGTCGGCGAACGCCGCGGCGAAATGGTCGAGATGTTTCCGCGCGGCGACTTCACTCAGGTCGTCTTTTCGATTCCGGCTCGCGGCCTGATCGGCTTGCGTACCAAGATGCTTAACGCCACGCAAGGCGAAGCGATTATCAATCATCGCTTTGACTCGTACCGCGAGCTGAGCGGCGAATTGCCGCGTCGCCCCAACGGCGTGCTCATCTCGAATTCGACCGGCAAAGCGGTCGGTTTTTCGCTCTTTAGCTTGCAAGATCGATCCGAACTGTTCATCAAGCCGGGCGAAGAACTGTACGAAGGGATGATCGTCGGCGAAAACGCCCGTAGCGACGACATGGTGGTCAATCCGATTCGCGAAAAGAAGCTGACCAACATGCGGGCCTCCGGTTCGGACGAAAACATCGTCTTGAAGCCGCCGCGTCAGATGTCGCTTGAAGCGGCGCTCGAGTACATCGAAGACGACGAACTGGTCGAAGTGACCCCCAATCATATCCGTCTGCGTAAGATGACGCTGAAAGAATCGGATCGCCGCCGCAGCGGCCGCAAAAACTAGCGCGGCGTTCTCGCAATACGCTCTCCGATCGATTGACGCCGAGCCCCGGCGCCCGGCTGCGCGGTTCTCGTTTTTCGTTTCTCGACGTTCCCCAAGGCTCGATGCAGATCGAGATTTTCGCGGCGCATGCTGCGCGCTAGTCAGGGGAGATACGCATCAGCGTTTGTGCATGTTTTCCGGCGTTCGCCAGCTTCTCTAAGCTTACAGGCGGAAAAGTTTACAAAAATATCTATTGACAAAGTCTTAGGATTTATTGATAATGTAATTATTGTTTTCGGGTTCTTGCGGGTAGTTCTCGCTCAAGCGTCGCCTGGCTCTTGCGCTGGTAGCTATTTCTCAAGAGGGATGGAAATCGAAAAACCATGGTCACACGTCGGATTCGGCGTGGGTGATACGAATACGCACGCCGAATGAGGAGGAGTGAGAGATGCAAAAGAACTGCGCGAGTAGACAACCGAACAGTCGGCGCATCAGCGCACGCGCGTTACAAGACCGGCGGCGCGGCTGCCAAATGCCGAAGCGTTGCGGCGCTGAAAGCGGGCCTGATTGCCCCAAAGTCTCTTTTTACTCGACCCGGCCAGGCGGACGGAGTCCGGAGGCTTGGGTTTTGGTCAGGCGATCGCCGAGATCGGCTCGGGCTTCATCGGCTAATTTTTGCAGTCGGGCGACCACTTCGGGGTGCGACTGTTTGACGTCGGTCGTTTCGCCGGGATCGTTTTCGAGATCGAACAACGCAAGCTCGATACGGGCTTGTTCGTACTTGCTCGGCAGGCCGCCTTGACCGCCGGGGCGGCCGTTCAGCGTACGATAAGCGTGCGGGAAATGAAGTTTCCATTTGCCGCTGCGGATCGCCTGTAGGTTGTTGGCGTAGTAAAAGAGGTACGCTTCGTGCGGGCTTTTGGCGTTCGGGCAGTCGGTGATCAAGGGCCAAATGTTTTTGCCGTCGATCTTGTGATCGGGCAATTTGGCGCCGATCAACTTCGCGACGGTCGGCAGAATGTCGATCGTCATCATCGGGGTCGAGCAAGACTTGCCGGCCGGAATCGTGCCTGGCTGCCAGAAGATCGTCGGTTCGCGGCAGCCCCCTTCAAACATCGTTCCTTTCCCTTCGCGCAGCGGCCCGGTCGAACCGGCGTGGTCGCCATATGAAAGCCAAGGGCCGTTGTCGGAGGTGAAGACCACCAGCGTATTTTCTTCTAATTGATGGCGTCGCAGCGCCGCAATAATTTGTCCGACCGACCAGTCGACCTCCATCACGACGTCTCCGTAGAGGCCGGCGCCAGACTTGCCGGCGAACTTGTCAGAGACGTAAAGGGGGACGTGAACCATCGAATGCGGAACGTACAGGAAGAAAGGACGCGCGTGATTGTCGTCGATAAACTTGACCGCCTTTTCAGTATAGAGCGTCGTCAAGTTACGCTGATCGTCCGGAGTTACTTGGGCGTTGACGATCTCGTTCTTTTCGTAAAGCGGAAGGTCCGGGTAACGTTTGCGCCTTTCTTCCGGCGATTTGTCGCGCAGATCGGGATGATAAGGCCACATGTCGTTCGAGTAAAGCAGGCCGAA
>JBITAD010000341.1:0-2902 GCA_044439945.1 Blastopirellula sp. JB062 | reverse complement strand
GTGGTCCGATCGCCCTGCGCAAAAATTGGCCGAAGCGAAGGCCAAAGACAAAATCGATCTGCTGATGATCGGCGATTCGATTACTCACAGTTGGGAAAATGCGGGCAAAGAAGTTTTCGCCGAGTTTTACGGCGATCGCAATCCGCACAATATTGGTTTTAGCGGTGACCGAACCGAGCATGTGTTGTGGCGGTTTGATCATGGCGCGCTAGATAACATGTCGCCGAAATTAGCGGTGTTGATGATCGGAACCAATAACACCGGTCACCGCAAAGATCCATCGGCGGAGACCGCGGCCGGCATCAAAAAGATCGTCGCCAAGTTTCAGGAGAAATTGCCCAACGCGAAGTTGTTAATCTTGGGCGTTTTTCCTCGCAGTGCGGCCAAACAGGACGAAATGCGAAAACTGAACGACGGCACGAACGAGATCATCAAAGACCTGGCCGACGGCGAAAAAGTTTTTTACCTCAACATCAACGACGTCTTTTTGACGGAAGACGGAACCTTGTCGAAGGAAGTCATGCCTGACTTGCTGCACCCGAAAGAAAAGGGGTACCGCATGTGGGCCGAGGCGATGGAGCCGACTGTCGCCAAATTGTTGGGTGAGAAAAATTAGGGAATGATGATGCAACCAAGGTATCGCCATCTTCTCATGGTCGCGGTTCTCCTGAGCGGGATGACCGCGATCCCGTTAGCCGTCGCACAAGAGCGGGCTCCGGCTGAAGAGCAAAGCGTCAAGCCGGGCGTCAATAAGAACTTTTTAGACGAGTCGCTGGACGTTGACGCATGGATTGCCCGTTTTGAGGTCGAAAGTCGCGAGGTGTATCACGCTCGCGACGAAGTGATGAAAGCCTGCGGACTAAAGCCGGGCATGCGCGTCGCCGACGTCGGGGCAGGCACCGGGTTTTATACGCAGCTTTTCTCGCGAGCGGTCGGGCCGACGGGTTGGGTCTACGCGGTCGATATTTCGCCTAAATTTTTGCAGCATATCAATGACAGCACGAGTCAGTTAGGCCTGCGAAACGTCACTTGCGTGCTGGGGGGCGAACGTTCGATTCAGCTTCCGCCGAACTGCGTCGATCTCATTTTTACTTGCGACACCTATCATCATTTCGAGTACCCGCAGTCGACATTGGCATCGATTCATCGTGCTTTGCGGCCGGAGGGCTCGTTGGTGGTGATCGATTTTGAAAGGATACCCGGCAAGTCGCGCGAGTGGACGCTTGATCATGTTCGCGCCGGTAAAGACGTGTTTCGAAAAGAGATAGAGGAGGCCGGCTTCGTTTTGGCCGAGGAGCCGAAAATCGAGAAATTCGCGGAGAACTATTTTTTGCGATTTCGTAAAAAGCAAGTTGAATGAGCGGTCGTCGAGCGTTCGGGCTTTGGACGTTGACGTTTTTGGTCGTCGCCAACATGATCGGCGCCGGCGTCTTCACCACGTCCGGATATACGCTGGCGAGCGTCGGTTCGCCGGGTTGGGTCGTCGCCGCTTGGTTGATCGGCGGATTGATCGCGCTGATGGGCGCGATCAGTTATGGTCAATTAAGCCGGGTCATGCCGGAGTCGGGCGGCGAGTATCTGTTTCTGTCTCAGGCGCTGCACCCCGCCGCCGGTTTTGTCGGCGGCTGGATCTCGCTGATCGCCGGCTTTACGGGGGCGATCGCTTATGCGGCGATCACGCTTGAAAAGTACGTGACGCATAGCGTCGAACTTTCGGCGTTTCCCGGCGCGCTGGCGATTACGACGGTCGGCGTTAGCGGTTTGTTGCATGGATTGGGTGCTCGCTTAGGCGCGGGGCTTCAGAACGTCGTAGTACTGCTAAAGTTGGCGCTGCTGGGATTGTTTTTGTTCTTAGCCGCCACTTCCAGCATTGATTGGCAAGGAGCTCCGCTGCCGGTTGATCAAAGGCCGGAAGGTTGGGATCTCGCGCTGGCGTTTGGCAATTCGTTGATTTGGATTTCGCTTAGCTATTTAGGTTTTAACGCCGCCGTCTATGTCGCCAGCGAAGCGAAAGAAGCGAGCGACGTGCCGAAATCGCTGCTTTACGGCACGCTAATCGTGACGTTGCTCTACGTCTTTTTAAATAGCGTTTTCGTTTTTGCGCCGCTTCCAGCCGCGATCGCTAATCAAGGAGAGGTCGCCGCAATCGCGGCCGAAGCGATCGGAGGAAAACCGCTGTCGCAACTTGTCAGCGCTACGATCGTGATCGCCCTTTTCACGTCGGTCATGAGCATGATCATGGCGGCGCCGCGGGTCTATGCGAAAATGGCCGACGACGGTTTCTTGCCGGCCTCGTTTCGAACGCAGAAAGCGGCGCCGCAAACGGCGATCGCGCTGCAAAGCGTCCTGGCGATCGGTATGATTTTGTTTTATTCGCAACTAAAAGATTTGCTAGGCTATTTAGGGCTGACTCTCTCGATCTGCGCCGCTTTGACCGTCGCCTGCGCTTTGCTTCCGTCGGTTCGGCAAGGTCCGCTGCTGCGACTTTCTAGCTTGCCGCCGGTATTATATTTGCTGGGAACGCTGATCTCGGCCGTATTGATGGCGATCAATAACCCGTGGGCCTTGTTACCGGTAGCGATTACTTTCGCCGTGGGGGGCGTCGCGTATGGAGCGATTCGCTTGCGCGTCGAACGAGTGATTGAGAGTCCGTCCGAGTCTTAGACGTCGGATGGGGGGAGCGACATCAGGGGTCAACCTTGCTTCCCTTTCGGCAAAGCGGTTATTCTAAAGAAGTAAGTCATTGCTGCTAATCTATTTGCGGAGGGCTCCGATGGGCGGCCGCCTAATTTTCGTTATTCTGTTGGCACTTATTTCAACGTTCGCGCAGCGAGCCCAGATGGCTGCGGCGGCGAACGAAGACCCCATGCGCGATCGCGTTGATCAATTGATCCAGCAATTG
>JBITAD010000340.1:0-2908 GCA_044439945.1 Blastopirellula sp. JB062 | reverse complement strand
GTTCGGTCAAAATATGGCTTGAGATGAGAATTGTTTTTCCCATCTTGCGCAACTCTTTCAGCAACGCTTTGACTTCGAGCCGAGCGCGGGGATCAAGACCGCTCGCCGGTTCGTCTAAGATCAAAACCGGCGGATCATGAACCAACGTCTTCGCCAAGCAAAGCCGCTGCTTCATTCCGCGCGAAAGCCCGTTGACGAAGTCGTTGCGTTTGTAGGTCAGGTCAAGCAGTTCCAGCACGTCGGTGATGACCGCTTTGCGACGGGTGCGCGGAATGCCGTAGGCGACCGCAAAAAAATCGAGAAATTCCCAGACCTTCATGCCGTCGTACACGCCGAAATTGTCGGGCATATATCCGACGCTATGTCGCACGTTCATCGGATCATCGGCGACCGAATAGCCGTTGACCGTTCCGCCGCCGCGGGTCGCTTTTAGCAAGGTCGCCAAATAACGAATGCTCGTGCTTTTGCCGGCGCCGTTGGGGCCGATAAAACCGAACATCTCGCCGGCTTCAATTTTTAAGTTCAGGCACTCGACCGCGGTAAACGAACCGTAGTCTTTGCCGAAGTCTTTCAGCTCGATCATGGGCGTCGATCTAAGTGGGGCCGTCCTCGGGTAATAATTCGATGCTATCGGCGCTCTCTTGCAACACTTTCTCCGGCTCTTTGCCCAAAACGCGGCGCGTATTCGCGTCGCTCCGCGGACTCGGAAGCGGCGCAAACTTCAAATGCGCAAGGACTAGGGTCCGCAAGGTCCGCTGCGCCGCTGCGGGGGCGATCGTCACGCCAGGGACGTCTTGATCGGTCCAGCCGATCAGACGAACGTCTCCGTCGCGCAAATGTCGCACGTCTTTGGCGACGTTCAACAAGTGTCGCAGGCTGACCTCGTTTTCATTGCGAACAGGCGAAAACACGCTCGATTGATTCCACTGCGAGCAAACGCTCCACCGATCTTCGACCGGCTCAAACCGAATTCTTTTCGACTGTTTCGGGCCCAGTTCGCCGATCCAGGCGACCTGAAAAGCCGGCTTCGAATCGTCGTCCGCTCTGCGCACGATCGCCGCGTCATGTATCGCCAACTCGCCGCGATAGACGACTTCGGCCGATTGCCGGTCGTCGGACGGTTTCCAAGAAAAGATCGGCTCTTGCGCAAGCGACAACATATATTCGCTATGCATTCGGCCCGTCGAGTTCGACATGACGTTAAACCCGGTCAACGACGCCGATAACCCTTCTTGATCAAATCGAACTTCGGTCGGCGTGTCGCCGAAACGCGGCGACAGCGTTTGCCCCCCCCGATACGTCAAAGGCAACGCCAACGCCGAGCCTTGATTGAACTGGGCGTGATAACGGGTCGAAAGCGACGTATACAACGACGTATAGCGCGACATATGAGCGCGATGATAATCTGGCTGAATCTCGAGAATGCCGATCTCGGTTCGATTGCGCGCGAAGCCGATATCGAGCTGCGCCAACTTGATCACCGCGAACGCGCCGACAATTGCAATTACTGGCGCCGCAAGCCAAGCCCATTCGACCCGGCCGATCAGCCAAAAAACACCCCAGTTCAGCGGCACCAATACCAATAAATAGACGGCCGTCACTCGCAAAATGAAGGCCGCGTCCGGTATGTCGATTCCGGCCGCTTCGATCAAGCACTCTCGCGCCGCGTTGACGGCGGCGCTGTTATCGTTCCAAGCGGCGACTCCTGAGCCGGTCGCGGCGAATCCGCCGTTTTCATGCGGGGTAAATTGGCGCAGTTCGACTTCGTCTTTTTCCCGTGTGATCAGCAGCGGTTGTTCTTCAGCTTCGACCTCAAATCCTTGCTCGATCCGATACAACTCGTCAAGCTTGTCGTAGCGGCTAGCGGAACTTTCGACGTCGCGACTGAAGTAACGCAATTGCGAGACGGCTAACGGATCGTTCCGATGACGGTCCGAATTCCATCGCGTGGTTACGAACTCGAAATCGGTCACGTCAAATCGACGCGGAGGGCGCCGCAAGATCGCCGCGTTAAAAAAGTTGTCGAAGTTTTTCCATTGCTTCGTAATGCGAGGATCGCGCAATTGAAATGCGGTCACCGTAATTCGTCCCCGACCGACGCGCCGCTCCGCGATCAAGTCGCCCGTGTCCTTAACGAAGTAAGCGTTCTTATCAAGCTTTAATTTGACGCCGCGAGCCGGCGCGTCTCGCACATCCAGTTCGTAACGAACCGCTTGATCGTTGATTCGCTCGGGCATGACGAATTTTTGATTCCAGGGAGCGAACCGAGCCTGGTCCAGTTCTTCGGCGCCGCCTGGTTCGGCCGGCAGATAGTCGGCTAAAAAGCTGAGTCGTAAGCGATCGAGCGAACCAGGTCCGCTGATGATGAGTTGGCCGCCCCAATGCAGCCAATCGAGCATCGCTTCTTGCTGATAAGTCGTCAGCGCATCTTGATCGATATCGTCCCAAACGATGACGGCGATGCTCGTCCAAGTTAGCGGATTTTCAGGCAGCGGGGTCCGGTCGACGATTTTGGGCGTGATAACCCGGTAATGAGGCGCCGAATCTTGCTGGTCCATCGACGCCGAAAGAGGCTTGATCGTATCAAGCGCGCTTAAAAACTGATAGTCGTCCGAGTTGGCGGCCAGCACGACCATATAGAATTGGTGCGGCGGCATCGCTAAGGTCGGCAACACTTCCGACTGAACCTGACCTCCGCCTCGTCGATCTTGCAACCGGCATAGCAGCCAACGCCCCGACGTCGATTGATTCCCTTGTACGATATCGGGCACATAGTAGGTCACGTCGGACCAACTTTCTTGCCCTTTGGCTAGTGCGATCGGACGAGTCGCTGAAAAGTATTACTTGGTACCCCGCAAAGGAATCGAGTCGCCCGATTGATCGGTCGTCTTTGAATACAATTCGCCCC
>JBITAD010000339.1:2176-2915 GCA_044439945.1 Blastopirellula sp. JB062 | reverse complement strand
CCATGATGACGCTTGATCTCGGCGGTTCGCTCGACGAGCTCGTCAAAATTGCGATAAGTAGTCGGTTCGCCGTCGCCGCTAAACGCGATGTCGTTGACCCGCCGCAAATGACTTGGCGTTTCGGCAAATTTGGGCGTTTTCCAAATCTCGCCCGCCGAGGCCAAACGCAACATCTCGTCGACCTCTTGGAAGTAGCGATCGGTCTCGACAAACCGCGTTTCGCTTTCTTTGCGACGATTGACCTGACAATAGATGCAATCGAAGTTGCAGATTTTGTCAGGGTTTAAATTGACGCCGATCGACAACCCACGACTGCGCCGCGAGAGAACCGGATACACGAATTTGTTGTCGTCAAAACTGCGCTGGTGCAGCGTATGCAGTCGGTGGGTCGTCATGCAAAATCGAAATTAATCAAGCGGTGCGGTCGCTTTTCCTAGCTTGGGGCCGGAAGGCGCGACGATGGTGTCGACCGGAACCGGACCCAGCACGTTCTCTCCCATATTATCACGCATCAGCGACAATGTGCGTCGCAATACTTCCAGATCTTCTTCCGGAATGCCGACGATCGCACGAGCGCGAACTGCCAGAGCGCAATTGACCATTTGTTCCCAGACCGGCTGCACCTTGTCGGTCGCACGAATGATTTTTTTTCGACGATCGCAAGGATCGGTCTCGCGCGTGATCCAGCCGTCGCGTTCCATGCGATCAATCACTCCGACCAGCGTCGGAGCTTCGATAC
>JBITAD010000339.1:0-2166 GCA_044439945.1 Blastopirellula sp. JB062 | reverse complement strand
CATTTGCTCGGCCAATTCGCTTTGCGTGATCTCTCCGTGATAGGAGAGCCAAGCCAGCACTTCCCATTGGCGATAGGTGATTCCGTGTGCTGAGAGTTCCTCGTTCATCGCACGCGAAAGCATATGTCCAGTCGAGAAAATCCAGTACCCGACGCTCTTTTCAAAGTCAAAACGTATCATGCTGACAGACTCCTAGCCGTTTCCCCAGACTATCTATTCTAATGAAGAGAAAGAAAAAAGATGAGAACAAATTGATTTATTGCCCAATTGCATGGCACAGGCAGAAATCGAATAACAGCCGCCATTCTACGAAGGCGGTTTGAATAAGGATATTTTGATTCGACGTACGCCCGTTTGCAGCCGCTTCGCAGCCGTCAACCATCGCTATCGGATCCCAAGGGTCGCCCGAAGCGAGAAAGCGGGTCGCCGCATCTAAAGTTGTCTCAGAGGAGATCTCGGCTGCGGAAACAGCGAGATTTTGCATGATGGGGTGGCTTCCTACGCGTCGGAACCAGTATTTGGCGTTGCCATAGTCTGGTTCGCGACGATGCATGATCGCATGCCAATAACTGCCGGTATTTGACGCAAGGTTTTGGCTAATTTCGTGAGATTCTTCCAAAAAGCCGAAAAGGAGCCAAATTCCTGACAAACATGCATCTGCCATCTCTGGATTACGGATGGGGCGTCCGTCAGCCAGATCGGCATGTCGTAAGCAGGAAATCTCGTCGCGAGCCGAGAGTATCGGGGTTCCAGGGCCTAGCGGAGGAATCGGCGCCGACTGGATCAAGGAAGCAATCTTGTCAGGGTACGAAGTTTGCATGATCAAGCGGACGCATTGGGGTAAGCAAAAAAATGAACTTCTTCTATGCTACTGTTTTTTTCGCATTTACGGAAACCCTACCCATCGGTCTGCGGCGTTGATAAACTAAATTCCTTTCGGTCTTTACGCAGAGACCTGACAGGAACGCCGTTTCCTCTTCATGACACGGAAATAGTTGATATGTCTGTTGATCCCAATCAGGATCCGCAAGCTCAGCCGGAAAATCCAGCCGAAGCTTCTAGCCCGAACGCTCCTTCCTCCGATCCTGCTGCAAAAGCGACCGAAACTTCGTCGCCCGCCGAGCCGGCGACTCCTTCGGCCGATGCGGACGCTGACGATGCGCCCAAGCGAAAGCTATTGATCGGCTCGCAACGCGAAGAAGACAAGCCCTCGCCGGTCGCCGACCCGGCGGCTAACGCGATCGGCAGTCCGCAGCGACCTGAGAAGCGGAAGCCTTCGCAAGATGCAGACCCAACGAAACAAACGACCGGTGGCGAAGAAAACTTGGCCGACCTACCGGCGGAGCTCGCCCTGCCCGAGACCGAGGGAGACCGCCTGCCGGTTTCTTCCGACGGTCGGGTCGCCGTGCCGAATCGGCGTCAAAAGCTAGACGATATCGAACGCGAAGTCGAAGCGGCTTTCGGCGGCGTTTCGCTTGACGAGATGATCGCCGAAAAGTCGATGCAGGGAGTCGGCAAGCCGCTTGAAATTGACAGCCGCCTCACGGCGACGGTCGCGCGGATCCATCGCGAAGAGGTCTTCCTCGATTTGCCGGGACAAAACCAAGGCTTCGTTTCGCTTCGCTCCTTTGTCGCTCCTCCCGAGATCGGCGAAAAGCTGGAAGTGGTGATCGTCGCGCACGATCGAGAGCAAGGCTTGTACGAGGCGGTCGTGCCCGGTTCGTCGGTTTCGGTCGTCGATTGGGGCGATTTGAAAGAAGGGATCTTGGTCGACGCCGTCGTCGACGGAGTCAATAAAGGCGGGCTCGAATGCGCCGTCGGCCAGGCCCGCGGTTTCATCCCGGCCAGCCAGATCGCGCCGCATCATGTCACCAAGATGGACGATTACCTTGGCCAGCGGTTGCAATGTTTGGTGACCGAGGCGAATCCCGAGCGTCGCAACTTGGTGCTCAGCGCACGCGCCGTCGCCGAAAAAGCGAAAGAAGACAGCCGTAAAGAAACGATGGGCGCGTTAGAAATCGGGCAGATGCGCGACGGTACGGTGACCCGGTTGCAAGATTTCGGCGCTTTCGTCGATATCGGCGGCGTCGACGGCTTGGTGCATGTCAGTCAAATCAGTTGGGATCGGGTCAAGCATCCGAGCGACGCGCTGAGCGAAGGGCAGTC
>JBITAD010000338.1:0-2915 GCA_044439945.1 Blastopirellula sp. JB062 | reverse complement strand
CTTAGGATTAGCGCCGATCGTCCGTCGCTGGCTTTTTGCACTTAGTTACCAAGCGGTCCCAGAACGAAGGAGTCTCTTTCTCTTCGCAGACGACTCCTTCGCTAAAATCATGCACCATCAAATAGGACTGAAGGCTCGCCATTAGTTGCCGAGCCCGTTGCAACGCGTCGCTTCGGCGGCGATCTCGCGTGCGTCTCGGCGCCACCGAGACTTCGATGACCGTGCTCGAGATGCCGCGATCGTCTTGTTGTTCGCGAGGGCGAATCGACATGACCAACGCAGCCCCGCGGTCTGAAGAACGTCGCGCTAAGCCGAACGCGTCGCCGTCAAACGCAAGCGTCAACTGCTGTTCGCTCGTATCAATCACCTCGGCGACATGATCGGTCAAGAAGCCTCGCAGCTTCTCCCAAACCATTTTCAAAGGCGCGCGAGTGGTTAGCGTTCGTTCGACAAGCGCCCCCGGCGAACGATGCGCGAACAGGTTCGACCACCAATGCCGCCGCTCCCGTTTTTCCGTTCCGTCGCGGCCCGAACCAAGCTGGATCACCATGTTGCGCCCCAGCTCTTTCGCTTGCAGCAAGGCGCGGTCGGCGCGGTTCAACATCGACTCCGGCGTGTCGCCTGCTTGCAGTTCGGTGACCCCAAAGCTGGCGGACAAATTCTTGCCGCCTAAGGAGGGTTGCGCCGTTGCGGCGACTTCTTGTCGGATCGCCTCGGCACGCTGCGCCGCAGTCTTCATGTCGCAGTGCCCGCAGACCAGTACGAACTCTTCGCCGCCGTAGCGTGCCGCGATGTCTCCTGGCAACGCATGACGCTTTAAATGGGCCGCGAAACTGACAAGCGCGTCATCGCCTGCCTGGTGGCCGTAGTTGTCGTTAATGCGTTTAAAGAAATCGAGATCGCAAATGATCAGACTGCAAGGTCGGTTGGTACCGCCATGTTTGCTAACCATTTCGCTAAGCGAGCGATCTAGTTCGGCCCGATTCGCCAAATTAGTCAGCGGATCGCGCGTCGCTTTAACATGCAGAGAGCGAAGTTGCTCCTCCAAGCGTTGAATGCCGCTGGCGTCGCAAAGTTGCAACGTTGCGCCGCGTCCGACTCCGTCTTCAGTAATTACCGGCGAGATGTGGGCGGTAATCGCCGAGTATTCTCCTTGCGCGTCGCGAATCGTTAATCGCAATACCGATTGCAAACCGCTTTCGATCGCGGCCGACAACGGGTCTTCGCGCTCAGGCAAAAAGCGTCCTGACGCGTCTCCCATGCCGACCAGCTTGGGCGACCAGGTTCGGTTCAGGACTGATTCGGTCGAAAGTCCGGTTAACGTTTCGGCGGCGTGATTCCATCTTAATATCTTGAGATCGACCCCGACGTAGATCAAACCGTCGTGGACGTTGCGAAACAAGTTTTCGTGAAACAGGTTTAGCAATTGCGTCGGGCGGTCGTTTCGCTGCGAAATGACATGATCCCAGTGCGAGTTCGCCTGCGTGGGCGATAAGTCGCGCAGCCATTGTTGGGCGACGTCATGCTGCAATTTGTTCGAGAATCGCATCTGAAACGTACAGAAGTCGCTTACCAGTTCCGGGTCGAATTGCGAACCGGCAAAAGCGAACAACTCGGCCAATGCGCGATCTTTGCTCCGAGCGCGACGATAGACCTGATCGGTGGTCATCGAATCAAACGCGTCGACGATCGCCAGCATTCGCGATCCTTGAGGAATGTCGTCGCCGCACAACGGAAATCCCTGCTTACTGCCGTCGTACCAGGCGCCGGCATGCCGAATGACCGCCATAATGCCTGCGTCAGAGCAGCAATGTTCGATAATCTCGACACCAACCGCGTGATGTTCGTCCATCAGCAGTTGTTCTTCGTCAGTCAGTTTCTCGGTTTTGGCGAGCAGATAATCAGGAACGCCCAGCTTGCCCATGTCGTGCAACAACGCGGCGACTTCTAATTCGTCGCGCTCCGCGTGCGAGTTGCCGCGGACGGCCGACCAGGTCGAGATGCAAGCGGCGACGCGCAGCGAATGCGCGGCAGTCGGCGGATGTTTCGCTTTCAGACCCGTAAACAGGCTGCTGGCGACCCCAAGACGTACTTGGACAAGTTGGTTTTGTTGTTCTAGCGATGCGGCGATCAGCGCTTCGTCGTCGATATCTTCAGCGCGAAGCAGCATTTGTTGCAGCGCGCCGAAACGCTGATCGGTCGACTCTCCGGGACCGACGCCGAAGTTGGCGGATGAATCAGTGTCCATAAGACGCAGGCGTTTGGCTGGCGAAACAGGATGCGGAGCCGGCGGCAGTAGGCTCACAGGTAGGTTGAACGGACTTTGCAGAAAACTTAGGTCGCAGATACCCCACGAGCAAACTGCCAGTCAGAAATGGGGCGACTTGTTGCCCTGCCGGGTGGGATACGATAACGTGAGCGTCGGCGGTATTGACGGCGGCAACGATTTTAGGGGAGACGACGATTATGCGACTGGTCACCTATCAGAGCGAAGCGGGGCCTCGTGCGGCCGTGGCCCGCGGAGAAGATTTCATCGATCTTCATCATGCCGATCACACGCTGCCAACCGATATGAAATCGTTGCTAGCGATGGGCGAAGCGGCACGCGACCGGGTTTTAGCGGTCCGAGAGCAGGGAGAAGCGATTCCGAAAAGCTCGCGTATTTTGACGCCCGTCGTTAATCCGCAAAAAGTCATTTGCGTCGGGCTCAACTACGCCGACCATGCCAAAGAGACGGGCGCGACCATCGGCGACGAGCCGGTTATTTTTAATAAATTTCCATCTGCGTTGATCGCCGATCATGACGAGATTCAACTTCCGCCTGAAAGCTCGCAAGTCGATTTCGAAGCGGAACTGGTCGTCGTGATCGGGACGGCAGGCAAGCACATTCCGCAAGCCGAGTCGATGCGTCATGT
>JBITAD010000337.1:1657-2918 GCA_044439945.1 Blastopirellula sp. JB062 | reverse complement strand
GCCAAAATGACGTCGCCCGCCTGAACCCCCGCCTTGTAAGCGGGCGTTCCGCTGACTGGCGTCACGACCAGCATCTGATCGTTTTTTTCGTCATACATGACATGAATGCCGATACCGCCGAATTCTTGATCCAACTCTTCACGAAAATCTTCAAACTCGACCGGCGGGATGTAAGTCGAATTTTGATCTAACTCCATCGTCATGCCGTTCATCGCCGAATTGAACAACGTTTCGTCGTCGATCGAACGAACATATTGATACGAGATGATATCGAGCGACTCGCCGAACAAACGCATAAAGCGATTGCGACTCGCAGCGCCGTAGCAGATCAGCGATACGAAGGCGATGACGAAAATGATCGTAAGATTACGTCGCGGCATAACAAATTCAGGGGACGAAATGAGCGGCCGGAAGGTGCGTCAGTTTTCATCGTAACCCCCGCAAGCCGATTGGGATAGCAGCGTGCGCCGCAGAAGAAAAAAACAGCAATTTCGTCGCTCGACGTCACCCGCCGACAAACGGAGCCGGCACAAGAAAAGCGTGCTGCTCAAGCAAACTGTAAGCCCCGCTCCAAGAGACGTATAACGCCAAATACATGAAAAAGACGTAAACGAGGACGACCGGAATTTCGCCAAGCCGGGCCAGCCACCGCAAAAAAAAGTTTCGCGGCCTTTCGCGCCGACGGGCATAGCCCAACGCCCACCCGCTAAGCAAGCGAGCGGGCCACATCAACGCAATAAAAAAAAGTCCTGGCAGCCAAGCGATCTCGCGATCGATCCACTCAATCTTCAATACGTAAAGCGGCAGCGCAAATAGCAGCGTAATGAATAGCGCCAACCAGAACGCCAACGGAGCGCGGCGAAACTGCGTTCGAATTTCCGACCAGGCGAACATGGCCCGCCAACGATTTTCTGCGGCAAAATGGGCCTGTAAAAAAGGCAAATAAAGCAACACGAACGCAAAAGCGAGCATGCCAGGCAAACTAATCAAGAATGCGAGCGGCGGATTTTCGATACCGCGAGCGGCGATCATCCAGCCGACCGGCACGATCAACCATGCCAGCGTCGCTAACAATCCGCGAAATCCCAACGAAAAATAATACCCCAGTCGAAGCGAGGCCAGAAAGCGAAGACTTCGATCACGCGCCTCCCCAAACATCCCGCCTTGGCGAATCTGTCGCCACAGTCGCAGCGGCGCCGGCCAAAGAAAATGGCGGAACTTTCCTCCTCGGAACCATGCCCAGGCGATATGAAAACCAACA
>JBITAD010000337.1:0-1647 GCA_044439945.1 Blastopirellula sp. JB062 | reverse complement strand
CGACGGGGCCGCCTGGCTCAATCAAATTGGCGTTATCGCGGAGATCGGCCAAAAAACGAAGCGGCCAGAATAACAACCAGGTTCCAAGTGCGATCGAACCCAAGCGGGCGGCTGTCCGTATGCCGATCAACCCCGCACTGATCCGACCAGTGCGAGCGACCCGGCCGCTCACTTCCAACAAATAACCAAGGCTCAGCAAGTTGACGACCGGCAAGGTCGCCAATACCGCCAACAAAAAGATCATCGAAACGAGTCCGAACAACCACTCTCCCCCGCTCGCGAGCCAGTGCCCAACCGACCGCACCCAACTGCGTGGGGGAGAACCGGCGACAGGCCGATTTTCCGATTCCGACGGCCAAGTCGCCGTCGACAATTCGCTTTGCCCAACTGCATCCAGAAGATCGGAGGTTGTCGCCATCGGTTTCTTCGCTTTTGAATGAGGCCCGTGGGAAACCGCGTCCCGGCCTTTAGAATACTCCGCAACTCGCGGAAATGTTTTTTTCGTCTCCGATGTTTTATTCGCCGAAACTGCTTTCCCTTTGCTAAGGTAATTTGTACAGCGGGCATGCGGGAGGGATGAATACCGATGCTATTCCGAAATCTCCTTTTTCTCGGCATCTGCGGACTGGCAGTTTCCGCGGTGGTCGGCGGTTTGGTCATTCCGCGACGCCCTCCCCAAGCTGCGCTCCGTGCTCACCCGCTACCTTCTCACGAAGAGAACGAGATTAACGCGGTCGCCCGCCAAGTCGACGCCCAGTTTGAAGACGCCTGGCGCAAAGCCGGGCTAAAGATTGCCCCCACGGCTGACCATTTAACGCTAATCCGCCGCTTATCGCTCGGTTTGACCGGCGCTTTGCCGTCGCTGGAAGAAATCCGCGCCTTCGAAAGCCGCCCCGAAAGCGAGCGACTCTCTTGGTGGCTCTCCAAAACGTTCGCAGATCGTCGCTATGGCGATTTCGTCGCCGAACGCCTACGTCGTGCCTACGTCGGAGTTGAAAACGGGCCGTTTCTGGTTTATCGAGGTCGTCGCTTTTTAACTTGGCTCAGCGATCAACTAATGGAGAATCGCCCCTACGACGAGTTGGCTCGCGAGCTGATTGCCGAAAATGGCCTTTGGACTGATACGCCGGCCGTCAATTTCATCACGGCCTCCATCGACCAAGATGGGGACGAACGACCTGATCCCGTAAAACTTGCAGGTCGCGTATCACGCGCCTTTTTGGCGACTCGACTTGATTGCGTCGAGTGCCACGACGACAACCTTGGAGGCGATTTAAAACAAAGCGATTTTCACCAACTCGCTTCTTTTTTTCGCGAGGCCGAAAATTCCTTCGTCGGAATTCGTGACGACACGACGGCGATATACGAATACGAATATCTATACGCCGAAGAGCCGACGACAGTCGTTGCACAAACTCCCTTCAATCGAGACCTGTTACAAGAGGCCGCTACCGAGCGAATGCGCTTGGCCAATTGGGTTACGCACCCGCAAAACCTTCCTTTCGCTCGCGCGATCGTCAATCGGATGTGGGCGATCACCACCGGCAAACCGCTCGTCGAACCGGTCGACAGCATCCCCGTGAAAGGCGCCTACGCCACGGGCGAATTTCCGCCTGGCCTTGAACCTTTGTCCAAGGATTTTGTCGC
>JBITAD010000336.1:676-2918 GCA_044439945.1 Blastopirellula sp. JB062 | reverse complement strand
CGCGAACTGCAATTGTTGTTGGAGACCGAGTTTCCGAACTCCTCGATCAAGGTTCGTCCGTTGGCGAGCAGCGTCGTCTTGTCCGGCTACGTCGATCGCCCGGAAGCGGTTAGCCGAATCGTGGCGATGTCGGAAGACTATTACCCGAAAGTCATTAACAATATTAACGTCGGCGGCGTTCAGCAAGTCATGCTGAAAGTCAAAGTCTACGAAGTGTCGCGTACCAAACTGCGGCGTTTGGGCATCGACTGGGCTTCAATCGGTAACGAGTACTTTGTGACTTCGACCGTATCGGGCATTCTCAATCCGACGATCGAAGCGGGGCAAGCTCTGATGACCAGCGCTGATCAGACCGTTCAATTCGGAGTGCTGGGAGCAAGTTCGCAGTTTTACGGTTTTTTGGAAGCGTTGCGACAAAACAACGTCGCCAAATTAATGGCGGAACCGACGCTAACGACCATCAGCGGTCGCCCGGCCAGCTTTTTATCTGGCGGCGAAGTGCCGATTCAGGTCGCTTCGGGTTTGGGTACTACGTCGATCGAATACAAACAGTTCGGAACTCGAGTCGATTTCGTGCCGATCGTGTTGGGTAACGGCAATTTGAAGCTCGAAGTTCGTCCTTCGGTCAGCGAAGTCGACAACAGTTTGGCCGTGAACGATACGCCTGGTTTCCGTACCCGCTGGGTCGACACGGCCGTTGAGATGAAATCAGGGCAATCGCTGGCTTTGGCCGGTTTGATCCAAGAGAAGATCGAAACCGAAAGCCGCGGCGTTCCTTATCTGGCCGACATGCCGTGGTTGGGCGCCGCATTTCGCCGGCAAACCGATCGACGTAACGAGGTCGAGTTGTTGATTATCGTGACGCCTGAACTGGTCGGAGCTTTGAATCCGGAAGAGGTGCCGTGCGAGTATCCTGGCTCGAGCACCGGCATTGTGAACGATTGCGAACTGTATGGACGGGGTTATGTCGAAGTGCCCCCCTGTCCGCCCGGCGGCGCATGCGTCGCGGAGCCAGGCATGATTGGTCCGTACGATGGAGAGAATATTGCGCCCGGTCCTCCGGTGATCGAAATGGTCGAGCCTTCGCAAGCGGAACCGACGATGCAAATTCGGGAGATGTCGCAACCTCAGGCTCGCCTGACGCCTACCGCGGGAGAGCGTCGGTCGGCTGTTCCGCACGCTTCGGCGGTACATGCGGCAAATCCGCTGCAGCCGGCTCAAAACGAGCCAGCCTTGATTGGGCCGGTCGGATATGACGCTTTAAGATTTTAGTAGCGGCGCGTCAATTGCGCACTACACTTTCTTAACTTTCACCTTGCCCAAATCCGTCCGAAAATGCGCAAGTCGTCGCATCAAGAAGAATGTCGACAATGAACAACGTATTGCGCGTCGCGTTGGTAGATCCGACCGATTCGACCCGAGAAAAACTGAAATCGACTCTGCTCGGCATGGAAGTCATTTGGCTCGAAGCCGAATGCTCTCGGTATGAATTTTTCGCCGATGTCGTCGGACAAACCAATCCTGATATTGGCATCGTCTCGCTCGACGCCAACCCGGAAAAAGGGTTGGCGCTGATCGAAGAACTGCACGAAGCCAATCCGGAATGCAGCATACTGGTAATTAGCGCTTCGACCGACGGCAACTTAATCTTGCGGGCGATGCGCGCCGGCGCCAAAGAGTTTTTAACGCATCCGGTGGTGCTCGAAGACTTGATGGCGGCGCTCGAGCGGATCAGCAGTCACAAGTTTGGCAAAGGCGAATCGCGCTCGCGCGGTTGCCGGGTGATTACCGTGGGCGGGGCGACCGGCGGAGTCGGGTCGACAAGTTTAGCGGTCAATTTAGGCTGTTTGCTCGCGGCGAACGAGAAGAACAACGTCGTCTTGATCGATTTGGATCTCGCGTTGGGCGACGCCGACGTCTTTCTCGACACGATCCCCGACTATACGTTGGTCGACGTGGCGCAAAATATTCAGCGTCTTGATTTCAATTTGCTAAAACGATCGCTTACCAAGCATTCTTCAGGGCTCTATCTATTGCCGCGGCCGGTGCAATTGCATGACGATTCGCTCATCAGTCCGAGCGACTTTTCACGCGTGATCGGGCTATTGAAGGCAACTTTTACGCATCTGATCATCGATTTGTCAAAAGCGTTTCGCCCACTCGATTTTGTGGCGATGCGTGAAGCGCATGACAATTTGATGGTGATTCAATTGGATCTCCCTTGCTTGCGAAACGTCGTCCG
>JBITAD010000336.1:0-666 GCA_044439945.1 Blastopirellula sp. JB062 | reverse complement strand
CGCTTGATGATGTCTTTTTCCGAAACTGACGGTCTGAAAGAAAAAACGCGAATCGTCGTCAATCGCGTGGGGCTCGATTCAGGGCAAATTAGTCTGAAAAAAGCGCAAGAAACCATTGGCAGCGAAATCTATTGGCAGATACCGAACGACTATCGCGTGATGGTCGAAGTCCGAAATAACGGCGTGCCGTTGATCGAACAGGCCCCCCGTGCCGGCATCACGCAAGCGATGTCCGGTTTGGCCGACGTACTTTCAGGCGAGAGCAAAAAGTCGGCGACCGGCAGCGGTAAAGCGGGACTTAGTCGTTGGTTCGGGTTCTTGGGAAGCAAGAATCAAGAAGTCGATCCTAATCCCAAAGCTGACGAAGAATCGGCTTCTAAATAACAGGCCGCATTCCCAGCTCGGCTTCTTGTCGCTTATGAGCTGCATAAGCGATTTGATTGGCGCGACCGGCATGATCGAATCGTCCGCCGACAATGTCGAAATTCTTCCGGCATTGTCAATCGTATGAGCTATGTTTCTCACGAGGTCCAGCGTCCGTCGCCCCTGACGGAACCGCGCTTGATTTCTTTAACAATCGCTTTGAGCGTCGCATGAAGACGACGCGGAGAGAGAAACATGTCCGTACGAACGCTAAATTCCGATCCCAAGAGCGGTGATACGAAA
>JBITAD010000335.1:13241-13552 GCA_044439945.1 Blastopirellula sp. JB062 | reverse complement strand
ACGATTGGAAAGCGTCGGATCCCAACATTCCGCTCAGCCCGTGGTGGTTTACCGAGTATCCTTCGACCTGCGTTGGATTTCGTCTGATCCGCCCGCTGCGCGAGCTGCCGAAGGCCGAAATGGTAAAGTACTGGGATTCGCTGCCCGAGTTCTTGCAACTCGACGTTACCGACCGTCTCGAAGGGGGGCGCGGCGTGCTGGGCCTGGTCGACGAGAAGTTGCCTGCCGCGATTGAAGAAGTTCGAGACTAAACTTCACGTACCAGCACGACAGTCGAATCATCAAGCGCCGCGGCATTCGCCGACGGCGTT
>JBITAD010000335.1:0-13231 GCA_044439945.1 Blastopirellula sp. JB062 | reverse complement strand
GCGTTTTTTCTTCTCCGAAATAGAGACGACTCCAGTCAAGCGCGCTATTAGGTTGACTCGCGGACGATTAATCGCGGCTCGATCGTTGCGATCCGTTCTTCGGCCGGCAGTTCGCCGGTCGTGATCATTTTCTCAAGCATCTGCACCATTTCGCGGGCCGCAACTTGATGCGAAAGATCAATCGTCGTCAGCGGCGGATCGAGAAAATCGGCTAAATAGTGATTGAGATAACCGATCACGGCGACGTCGTCGGGAACGCGAACGCCCCGTCGACGCAACAGCTTAATTAGCACGGCCGCCCAATAATCGTCAAAAGCGATAATCGCATCGGCGGAGCCGCGAATCACCAGCGCTTCGATCATCTCGTCGATGACTTGTTCCGGAAAATGCCAAGTGAAAAGGTCTTGTTGATGCGTGGCGATCGCCAGCGGTTGTTTGGCAGGCGGAGAATAAAAGAGCTGCGCCGAGTATTTACGCCCATGGTCGGCAAGCGCCCGCTTGTAGCCCCGAATTCTCGCCTTTTGTTGAGGGCGATCTTTCTTCATCAAAGCTAAGCCGATGCGTTGGCGCCCTCGCTCGATCAGGTGCGTCGTCGCCTGATAGATCGCCGCTTCGCGATCAACCGTCGCATACGCCGCATTCGCAATCCCGGGGTTTTCGTAAAAAACCGTGGTGGGATGCATTTGCAACAACTTTTCTCGATCGCCCGGCAGCCACGCATGAACGGCGCACAAGACGCCGTCAACTCCGCTGTTCGAGAACTCTTCGTATGACTTCTCGAATCGATCCGGCGCAACGACCGTATTGGCGATCAGGGTGCGATTCCCCAGTTTGACGGCTTCAGCGTCAAGATGCTGAATTAAAAACGAACGCAACGGATCGCCCGCCGAGGCGACAAGCAGCCCGTACGTGTTGGAACGTTTGCCGACCAATTGACGCGCGGCGTTGTTGGGGCGGTAGCCCATCGATTTCGCAAGTTCGCGAATTTTGACCGCTTTATCTTCGCCGACGCTGACCCGATCGCCTCCGGTGCCTAACAAGACGGCTGAAACCGCGCGGCGCGAAACGCCCGCCTTTTCGGCGATATCGACCAGTCGCACGCGTTTAGGGCGTTGAAATTCAGCCGGCATAAAATGGCATCCCAATCCTATTACGAAGATCTATCGTCGCGGTTCTCCTGCGATAGATTGTATCGGCAGACGGCAGCCGTTTTTATCGGGCTTAGACAAAAAATAGGCTTAATCTCCCGTCGGGGAAGCGAGCGATTGCGGATTGGGGTCAACGTCGGCCGCCGAGATCGTGCGATTAAATCCGCTGCGGAAAAGGAAGCCAAAAATAAGGGCGACCAGAAAAGAGGCCGTCGCTTCTTTCCAGCGTCCTAAAAACAAAGCGGTAATGCCCAAGACGCCGCCGGCCGCCATGATCGTGCCCAGCGGCGCGATCAACAACCCGCGTAAAATTTTGCCTCGCTCAGGCGGAGCTTCGCCGGCTGCGATCGCCACCGGGCGCCAAGCGCCGCTCGGATGCGCATGACGATAAAACTCAACCAGCTTCTCCATCGGCTCCGGCTTGGTCGCCAGTGCGACCGTGACCCAGGCGACGCAAGTCATTCCCATGGAGAGAAAAATGATTACGTAATCGTTATGCGGGCCGAAGTCGAGCATGTAGGGAAAATCGAACCAAGCGTTGGGGAACAAAAACAATTTGTTTAGCACAAAGATCAGCGGTCCGCCCAACGAGGCGGTGAGCCTGGCCCAGCCGTTGAATCTCCACCACCACCACTGCGCCCAATTCGCCGTTAATTCGGCCGAAGACAGGCCTAGCATGAAGATCGAAATTTCGATCACGTTCCGAGCCGAAACGGCGACGATTACCCCAAGGGCCAGCACGGCGGCCGAAAAGAATTTACCCATCAGCAAATAATGCCGAGTCGAGGCTTTCCGCACTAGCGAGCGCTGATACACGTCGTTCACTAGCACTTGAGCGCCAAAGTTCATGTTCGAGCTAACCGTACTCATTATCGAAGCGAGTACCGCGCTTAGCGCTAGTCCAAGCAAGCCGGGCGGCATGTATCGGGCGAGTAACATGCCGAACGCAAGTTCTTTCTGCTCCGGCGTACGAACTTCGGGCCAAAGAACGATCGCCGCCAAAGCGGGCAACGTGAGCGTCGCCAACAAAAAGAAGAGGACCAGCATCGTCCAGACGTACATTTTGGAAGCTTCTTTTTCGTCTCGACAAGAGAGAATGCGCTGGCCTTCCATGGCGCCCGCCATCGGCGCCGCGTCGCCGCCGTATCCGATCGCCGTGCCGATCGACCAGGCGGCGATCGCAACCACGCCCAACGCCTCGTGATCGATCGGAGGGAAGAGAGAAGTGACCTCGGGGCCGGCCGCCGTTTGCAGCGCCGAATAGAGCCCGCTTGGTCCGTTAAAGTCGACAAGCACGAAAACCATCAGCAAGATGGAACTGCTGATGATAATCATCGTTTGAATAAAGTCCGACGTGACGACCCCTACGTAGCCCGAAGCGAGCACGTAAAAAAGAATCACCGGAATAATGACCGACAGCGTCGTCGGCAGCGACCAATCAAGCAGCGGCGCGGCGATTTTGTGCAGCCCTAGCAAGCCCGCGCCGGTCCAAGCCGTCATGGCGATCAGCGCGCTGCGCAGCGCGACCCAAGATCGCATCGTCAAAGCGGCCGTACCGCTAAAACGAAGTTCATAAAATTCGGGCGAGGTGCGCAGTTTCAGCCGACGCCAAAGCCCTGCGAAAAGAATCGCCGCGATCATCAAGGCCAGTCCGAACCGAGCCATATAAAACCAGCAAACGAACGCGCCGGTCACCACGGTCATTCCGCAATACGCCGGTGCGACGTCGGCGTTCATGCAGGTCGCCGCGTACGAAGTTCCGTTCAGCCAGCCCGGCATGCGTCGGCCCGCCAGAAAGTAGCCTTCCAGGTCGTCGCCGCTTTTTTTTCTGAGAAAGAAGCCGAGGACGAGCAAGCCGATGAAATACGCCGCTAACACGCCCCAATCGAGCCCGTTGAGATGCACCGAATCAAACAGGCTGGGCATGGATGACTTCCTCTAGCAGTTTCCAACAGAAGAGTTGCATTCTCGGTAAATGAAACGGGCCTTTCCAGTCGTTCCCCTTGAGCGTCGTGGACAAGGTTCCGTCGCGATGCAAGTAGCCGAACCATTCGCCGAACTCCGGATCGGCGAATTGCTGATGCGCCCACTGGCTAATCTTCTCGTGCCAGTTCCAGTATTTGGGGTCTTCGGTCACTCGCCAGGCGAGCAGCGTGGCGTAGATCGCTTCGTTATGCGGCCACCAAAATTTCATATCGTGCCAATATTCCGTATTGGGCAATCCTTGGCAATCGCGGAAGTAATAAAGCCCGCCGTACTCTTGATCCCAGCCGATTTGCAACGACCAATCGACGATTTGCAATCCCAATCGTTCGATTTCGGTCGACGAACGCTGACGCGATTCTTCCAGCAGGAACCAGGCCAGTTCCAGCGAGTGCCCGGGGTTCACCTGGCGCCCTTCAAACGTATCGACGCACTCGCCCTGACGGCCGACGGTTTCCAAGACGCATTGCAGATCAGGTTTGACGAAGTCGCGCTGAATCTCTGCGACGCAATCGTCGATGACCTGATTGCAAAACGGATCTTGCGTCGCTTTACGGACTTCTTGGGCGACTCCGATTAAGATCATCGGCGTCGCCAACGACTTTAACGAACGAACGCTCGGCGATACTTTCGGTTCCAGTTTGCCCGGCGTTTGCAATTGCTCAAGGATAAATCGCAGCAAGCGGAGCGAGCGATCGCGATAGGCCGCGTCATCCTGCGCTACTCCATAGGCGGCCATCGCCATGGCCGCGAAGCACTCGGAAAACACGTACCGTCGCTTGCGCAACGGGCGACCTTCTCGCGTTACCTGAAAAAAATAACGACCGTCCGAGTCGACGCAATGCGCATCGAGAAAATCGAGCCCATGTCGCGCGTATTGAAGCAAATGCTCGTTCTGATCGGTCGTTTGTGCGACGCTTGCCAAGGTCCAAGCGAATCGCCCTTGGAACCAAACCGGCTTGTCAGTTTGCAGCAACCGTCCTTCGCGATCAAAAGCGGTAAAATACCCTCCCAGATCATAGTCGATCGCTCGGTCGAGCCAGAAGGGCAACGTATCTTCGAGCAAATCGCTGCGGAATTTTTCCGCTTGAATTTGCCATTGTTCTAACGTCACTTGCTCTCCTTTTTCGCTAGGTTCTCGCCGTTGATCGCCAGTTCGCTAACGAAGAGCCAGGCGTCGCGACCGGCCGAGCGATGCGGCGCGGGGATCGTTCCGCGCGATTGAATTTCAAACTGCACGTATCGACCCCGTCGGGGCGAGCCTGTGACCGAGAACCACTTGTCGTTCGACTCGACGTCGGGTTGCAAGACGTACTCGGCCGAAATCCAGGGAGCGAAATTTTCGCCGTCTTCCGACGTCGAAATTTTGATTCCCGCCGGATAGTAAATGCCGCTGCCGGTCGACTGCAGCGCGTGCAGGTCGGCTCGCTTCAATGAAATCACGCTGCCGAGATCAATCGTCCCGCGCAGCGGTTCGCCCTCGATGCCGATCCATTGCGGATCGACATGCGAAAGCGTGCCCAAAAATCCGTTGGTCAAAGCGCCGGCGCCCAACTTGGCGTAATGGCTCGCCGGTTTCGTATGCAATTGAACGGCACGGGTCTTGGCTGCATGTTTTAGCTCTTGCCAGGCGGTTTCTTCGACCGCTTCGTCAGGAAACATGCTTTGGCGATACTTGTCGTAATCGTTTCCGGCGTTCAACGTTTCGGCTTGTTCCCACAAGCTCGTCTCTTGAAGTCGAAAGCCGAGAACCGCGACGATCCAACCTTGCGTCCAGCCCGTTTCAATCGAGAAAGCGCCCCAACCGGCGTCTCCGTTCGAGCCCCAATAGTCCCAACGCTGATGATCGAACGCCCGCATCCAAGCCCCGTCTAGTTCGGGATGCTCTTGGCTGCTGGTTTGTATGCGGCACAAAAATTCGGCGAGCTTGTTTTCCGCATTTTGATAGTAAGGATCGCCTGTGGCCGCCGCCGCTTCGTGCAAGCCGAGAAAAGCGAAGTTGGTCGTGTAGAGCAAATCGCTGACCGGCTCGCCGTTTTCATGAATCAACGGCGCTTCGTGCGCGCCGAAAGAAGCGTTGTCGTGATGCGGCGGGTACTGTCCGTTTTCTAGCGGACCCAACTCTTCGCGAATGGCGCCGCTTTCGTCTTGGCACGCGATAAGATCAGAGGCGATTCGTTTCAGCCAGGCGCGATGCTCCGGCAGATCGTCAACCCGAATCAGCCATGCCAACGGCAGTAACATGCGTGCCCGCTCTTGTTGCAGACCGTTGGTCCATTGCCATTGATCCGGATAACGCTCCATCATGTTGCGAATCCCGCGTCGGCTCTTTTCTAGCAGCAATTCGTCTTGCGACTGCTGATAAGCCCACAGATAGCATGCCCAAAGATAAGACTGGAAATGCCCGGATGGGTGAATGACCGGCAGTTGGGCGTAATGTTTCCAGCCGTTCTTCGTAAGCGAGCTTTGATCAATTCGAGCCGGCTTGAACCCGTACGGCCCGGTGGTTCGCAAGTTGGAGACGACCCCGCGAGCCAAATAAGGATTCCAACGATGATCGTCGGTCGCCGCTTCGGTCGCCATGGTCGCAAGCAATACGCGCGCGATGTCGTCGCCGTAATTCGCGCGGCTCCAAGCGACGTTGGACACGCCCCAGGCGATCATGCCGTACGAAGGGTGCGTCGGATCGCCGCGTTGACCGGCGCAGGCGCCGGAACGCTGGTACAGATACTCTTGCAGGTTTTTGCCTGCTTGCAGCATGGTCAGATCGTCGAGCGTTTCGCCTGCGACTGCAAGCGCCATCGAAGTCTCGCTGATGCAGTCGCTGCGCTCGATGACGCGGACCTTTTGACTGCCGTCGGGCAGAATGCCGGCGTCAAATCCTTCGAGCATGCCGTAGCGACCGTCGCCCTGAGCGCCGGCGAAGTTGGAATGTAACGAAAGCTCCGATTTTTTCGCTTCGTCCTTCGCTCGCTGCGAAGTTTGTTCGGTAAGCAGCAAACCCGATTTCAACAACCACTCGGCGCCGCGACGCATGGCCGTGCGTTCGACGTCGGCCGGAAGGGGCGAATCAGCCGCATACGTCGGGCGTACCGGCGGCGTCCACGTGAAGTTACGCACGTCGCTGTGCGGCGCGAGACGTTTGATAAGACTGCGCCAAATCGCTTGCCAGCCTTGCGTGGGCGAATATCGGGCCGTGCGAAAATGGCTTAGCTTGCTGGTCGCCACCCACAATTCGGGGCGAGATTCTGCGGCCGGCAAATGAAACAGAAGCGGAGCCGCTTCTTTCGGAATGCCGTAAACCGCGGTGTCGAAACCGGCGACTCGCGCTAAAACCAAAATCGGATTTTCCGCCGAGATCGGCACGTATCGACAGCGATTCATCGAGAGAATGCTGCGATCAGGCAAGTCGTCGCCAAAGCTGGGATCGGCGACGACCACTCGTTCCCATTGCACGTCGCGCGGCTCGCCGATCTCAACTCCAGGAATCTTGCCTGGATATTCGAGGTAAACTTTTAATTTCTTTTCGGCTGCGGCCGCAAAAAATTCGTCGGATAAATCAACCGTTTTTTGCGGATACCCCTCGGCCAAAACGACGAGCGTATCGCCCGTTTTCGTTTGTTGCAGGGCGGCTTCCCACGTTGCGGCGATTGCGATCGGAACATCATTTTCTGTCAGCGCGACGCTCAGGTCCGCATCGGCCGATCCGACCAATACGAGCGGACTGTTTTCGGCTCGAGCGATGTTGTGGATCGCTGAAATCGCGGCGATACCCAATAGGAAATGGCGCAGCAGCGCTATACGAAGCATTCATGACCTCGTTCAAAGAGGGGGGGGAACTGCCGGCGCAGCAGCGTTTCTGCCCGGCGAAGTGGAATCGTGATTACGACCTATCGTCGCTTCGAATCGAGATCGAATTGAAGTTGGTTGTCGCCCGCCGTAAGGTCCGCCGTCAGTTGGCTGGTGTCTCCCGACTGAACGTAACGCGGCAGTTTGACCTGCGTTTTGGCGTTTTGCGCTTCGTGCGGCGCCGGCGGCGGCGGGGGCTGAACCGAGACGGCGTATTGCCCCGGAGGCAACGACGCCGAAAATTGAAATGCGCCGTCGGAGATATCGGCGCTGCCGCCGATCCCTTGGGCGACGTCCTGGAACATGATGACGCCTTGCGGTAACGGCGCGCCGTCTAAAGTGACGCTGCCTTCGATATTCGCTTTTTCCGCAGCGCCGGAGCAACCGCTAACGGCAAGCGTCGCCGCCGCAAGCAGGGCGATCGCGAAATGTTGAGTGAAGTAATTCATGACTGGCTCACAAGAATGGGATGACTGGAAATGCGGAGATTCGTACAAGCCTCGGCTGCCATTAGAAGTCAGACAAGACTTGACCGTCGTCGCTTGCGCTAAGACGACGCAGAGTCTCCATGTTGATCGTCTCTTGAATGAACCGGACCGATCCGTCGGCCAACATTCCTTGAACGCCGCCTGGGTGAAACGAGTTGACGATCGTATTGTTCTCGTAAGGGCGGCTGCTCGATCCGGAAGTTTCGGTGTCGGAATTGATTTGCCATCGCACGGTCGTCAAGCCGGAGTAGTAGTAATTGTCGGACGAGCTTGTAATCGAGCTGACCGCATAAGTAGCGAGTTGACCGGTCCAACCGCCGCCGTAGTTGGCGGCCACGACTCGATCGCCGACTCGGGCCGACTGCTCGAGCACCGTCAGGCTGTTCGACGTCCCGTCGGTCGCGTCGCGGAACTTCGTGATTTCGCCCGGACGCAGCATGCCAGTGGCGCAAGCGTAGCCTCGCGACGTTTGCTTGCAAGCGTCGGTGCGTCCCGCCGGGTCAGGATAGCCGCCGGCCACGCCGACGTAATGGTGCATTTGGCCCGACGAAGGAGGAGCGTTTAGCGAGTCGGGAGCGTCGACCAATGGGTCGATCGTGCTGGAAGGACAAGCGTAACCGTCAACGACCAGACCGATTAAGACTTCGTTACCGTTATCAAAATCGTCGCGTGCGCTAAAGCTGCCGCTCTCGAAGTTGAGCTGATCGAAAAGGGCTTTTTGCTCTAGGTAAGAGAGAATCGAGGTGCGCCAATTCACGCCCGTTAGATTGGCGGCGCCGGTCGTACCGGCTCGCGAACCGAACGGAAAGCAATTGTAGGTGTCGTGATAGTTGTGCAGCGCGAGCCCTTGTTGCTTCAAGTTGTTCGAGCACTGCATTCTTCTCGCCGCTTCTCGCGCTTGTTGCACCGCCGGTAACAGCAGCGCGATCAATACCCCGATGATGGCGATGACGACTAAAAGCTCGACAAGCGTAAATCCAAAATGTTTGCTTCGCATAGTACGGCCTGTTGTGTGTGATGCACGGAAGGAAGAGATAAATAGACCCGCTGGACCGCAAGGTTTGGGTTTATGCATCCCGCGAGGGATGTTCTAAGTTTAGATGGTGGGACGATGTTTGTCAAGTTTTCCCAAAAAAGAGTTTGCGCGCTGGGGAGGCTCGAAGCGGCAGAAAGAGGGGAGTAAGACGCGATGAAATTACGGCGAATCGCCGCCCGCGTGTATCTCAGCATACCGATCCGCGCTCGGCTGGCGCCTACAGTTGCTCATGAATGCAGTTTTTTACAGCCGGCGGTTATCGAAAGAAGGTAGCGAATCATGCGCAAAAACGCACTCTGGGGCGCATTAACAATCGTTTTATTCGCGGGGGCGATCGTGATGGGACAAGAAAGCCAAACGCCCACTTTGCAGCAGCAGTTGCAACAAAAAGCGGCCGATGCCAGCAAACGCTATCCTGCCGAGATGCTGAAAATCATGGCTGACGCCGTCGAATCGGTTCGAGAAACCGGCATCGAAAAGTCGGCCAAGCAAGTCGGAGACTCCGCGATCGATGCGGAACTGTCAGGCTGGGACGGAAAAAAAGTTCGCCTTAGCGAGCAATGGAGCAAAGGCCCGCTCGTGCTGATGTGGTATCGCGGCGGTTGGTGTCCTTACTGCAATTTGCAGCTGCAAGCGATGCAGAAAGAACTGAAAACGCTTGAAGGGGCGGGCGCACAACTGATCGTCTTAACGCCTGAACTGCCCGAGAAGGCCAAAGAAACGGCCGCCGCCAATCAGCTTAGCTTCGTCGCGCTGCACGACAAAAACAGCGCTCTCGCTCGCAAGTACGGCTTGCTCTTTGATTTGCCGGAAACGATCGCCCCGCTATACCGCGATCGGCTGAAGTTGGCCGAGGTCAACGGAAGCGACGAAATGGCGCTTCCTCTCTCGGCGACTTACGTCATTGATGCCGACGGCAAGATTCGATACGCCTATTTGAACGCCGATTACAAAGCGCGGGCCGAGCCTGCCGAGGTCGTCGCCGAGGTCAAAAAGATCGCCGCCGATCAGGCGAAGTAAGCGTGCGATTGGCTCTAAGCAAAGCTTACGCGTCCGCGGCCGAAGAGCGGATCGTGCTAAGCACCGGGTGGTTGTTTTGAATATGGAAAGATAGCGCTTTGCGCGCGGCAGCCCAGTTTTTCGCCAGCAGCGCCTCCAAGATCGCTCGATGCTGCTCGACCGTTTCGATTGCGGTCGGGCGATCGAGCTCTTCCCAGTCAAACAAAATTTCGTAGTACTTTCCCTGTCGCTGAAAGAAATCTTGAATGTAGATATTGCCCGCTTTTTCAATAATATAGGCGTGCAACGAATTATCGATTTTCGGCAGCTCTTTTTTTGACGTCGGCAAGACGTTTCCGTCAAGCATCTTTTGCAAGTCTTCGTCGCACAAATGAGGCTTGGCGAGATCGAGCGCTTTTAATTCAAGCAGTTCGCGAACTTCCAGAAACGCCTGCATGTCTTTTTGCAAAAACGGTCGCAGGCGCCATCCTCGGCGGGGGATATGTTCGATCAAGCCGGCGCCCGCTAGTCGATTAAATATGATTCGCAACGCCGATCGGCTAATCCCATATTGCTTGGCGGTCGCCTCTTCGCGCAGGTCGAGCGCCTCGCCTTTTAAGCTTAGCTGCACGAAATCATTCGCGATGATTTCGTAATGATCTTGCGGCGGCGTCGGAAGGGCCTGGTCTTTCTTTCTTCCGAGAGAACGCTTGCCCAAAGGCTTGGGAGACAAGCGCCGATCTTCTCCCTTTTCGATCAGCCCTTGCTTAATCAAGCGATTAACGGCCGAGCGGACAGGCGAAAAGCTGACGTCGTAATAGTCCGCAAGCGATTCTAAAGTGAGCTGAACCGGCAACTCTTGGCTCGACGTCAGACGCGCCTTCAGGTCTTCATAGATATAGGTGGTTATCGACATGATGGTTCTAGGCGATCTGTCGAGCGGAACGCTCAACTATCAACCGGCAGGCAATCGCGATGCGAACAAGTGGAAGGCGAAAAGTTCGAATAGATGACGATCATACCCCATTCGTCAAGTCCTTCGCCTGTCACATGATACGCGCCGTAAAAAATTACAGCCACAGCCGGCCCGGTTTTTCGCTCAAAAAGGAAAGCCCAGATCCATCGTCCAGCGACTGGGCGAGCGTGCAAGTTCAATCCCTTTTGGGGCGAACGAGCCGCAGGCCGGAGGAGTCGCTCCAAAGAATCCGTCGATCAGTTCCGTTTGGCGCTCGAATCTAACGCCAGGTCATGCGTGTTGTCGCCCGCTTTGGCGTCCAGCGTCAAGCCGCTCGTGCCGACGTCGGCGTAACGCTTGGGAACCGGGACCGCTTGCCTGGCGATCTGTTCCGTTTTCGGCGCCAGGGGGTCGACAGGCGGCGGCGGGGTCACGGCCACTTGATACTTGCCCGGCGAGCACGTTAGCGAGTAGGTCCCGTCGGTCTGCAGTTCCGCCGTGGCGATCTTGCCGCTTTGATCGATCAATACGACCGAGCCGCTAGGGACTACGGTTCCGTCTAGGGTCACTTGCCCCGAGACTGACGCCGTGGCCCCCGAATTTTGCGAGCAGCCGGCGACTGCCAGCAGTTGCAATAGGCAAAGCGCAGCGAGTTGACGGGGGTATCTTTTCCACTCAAGAGTTCGCAAACGAAATTGCATCGTGTTCGTCCTGTTTTATTTTTTTCCAACGAAGCGCGTTTCCGTCGGCTCAACGCAAAGCCGACGGAGTCCTTAGAGCTTGTTTCTAACCCTCATTTCGGCTTCGGTTTCCAGATTTCCGCGACCTGCTTCGTCGGCCTGCATCGGCAAATCGTAGAAGATTCGCCTGCTTCGACCTTCTCGCATTTCGCCAAAATCAGAAAATCTCGAGCACGAAAACAGTTTTGAATCCGGCTCTAGCATGGCGTCGCGCGAGATCGGAATCGATTCTCGCGCCGCCATGCGATGCAAAGACGACAGCAGAGTCGCGCCGCGCAAAGCGGCGTTCAAGCCAGCCTAAAAGGCGTCGGAAATCACGTTGCCGTCATCACGCACGCACAAGTCTCGTAGCGTGATCAAGTTCATCGTTTCGGCCGCAAATGCGACGCTGGCGTCGCCGCGCAAAACCATCGCGCCGCCCGGGTGTTCCGAGTGAATCGCGGTATTGGTTCCGTCGCGGTCGTTGCCGCCTCCTTGCGTGATAGTGTTGATCGGATATCGGGTGGTGGTGGTATTGCGGCTCCAGGGCGTTCCGTCCCACTTGTAGGTCCCGTCAATTTCGGGCGGGGCGGTAATGGCGCCAGGTCCGCCCCAGCAACCCCATTCGTAGCTCGAGCGGATGTCGGTCAAGCCGCCCGTGCTGTTTCTGCCCATGGCCGATTGTTCGGCGACGATGATCGTATTGGTTAAGCCGTCGGTCGCGTCGCGCATTTTCGTTACCGTGTTGGGAACCAGCATTCCGTTTGAGCAAGCGTAACCTTGCGAGCCCGAGATGCAACGATCGGCGCCGGTCGGGTCCGAAGAGTCGGTTGCGCTTGTCGTCGCTCCCGCGATACCGATGTACGACGCCGTGGCTAAACGATAATCTTCGTCGTCGCGGCGGTTCAGTCGATTGGCGGTGCTCGATGGGCACCAGTTAAAGTCCGGCGTCCATTCGTGAAGCAACTCGGCGTTGGTTCCATGCGGAAATCCGCTGAAGACGCCCGGTTCGATTTGATCGAACACGTTGGACTGTTCGATCTGCGGCATGATCGCCACCATCCACGAGGTTTGGAACTCACCCAATCCGCCGAAGGGAAAAGCTCGGTAGGTGTCATGATAGTTGTGCAGCGCGAGTCCCAACTGTTTCATGTTGTTGCTGCAAGACATGCGTCGCGCGGCTTCGCGCGCTTGTTGCACCGCCGGCAATAGCAAGGCGATCAATACGCCGATAATTGCGATCACGACCAGCAGCTCGACTAACGTAAACCCTGTGCGATGAGAGTTGCGAGAAGACATCGTCAATACTCCGTTTGAGAAATAAGAACTCGATGACAAGACCCGGCTATGGAAGAGGAAAAAACGAACGCGTCGTTCATTTCGATCGAAACGAGAAAAGCGTTAATTCGGAAGTTTTAAAGCTGACACGAAGGATCTTACTTGACATTGGCACCAAACGCAACTAGATTTTTGACATTGGCGCCAAAAAGCGTTCAATTACTTTCGCCAGCTCGTCGTTGCGGCGATCTCGTCTTGTCCCGCTCACCCTCAAGGAGCCCTACCCATGCACTCCGTCGATACGAATTCTCGTTCAACTGCTAGCGATTCGCCGGCTGTTTCACGTCGCTCATTTTTACAGGCTTCGGGCGGGCTCGCCGCTGGCGCAAGTCTTGTGTTGCCAACGGCTTTGCACGCCGCTGAGCAATCGCCCAAAAAGGTGCGCGTCGGCGTGGTCGGCGGTCGATTCGGGCTAAGTTTTCAGTTCCATGAGCATCCGCTGTGCGAAGTGACCGGCGTCGCCGAGCTGCGCCCCGAACGACTAGAAAAATTAAGCAAAGTCTATCAATGCAAAACGCAATATGATTCGTTAGAGTCGATGCTCGCCAAAGCGAAAGACATCGACGCCGTCGGCATCTTTACCGAAGCGCCAAACCACGTGCGGCATAGCGTCGCCGCGCTGAACGCCGGCAAGCATGTGTTGTGCGCCGTTCCGGCCGCCATGAATCTGGAAGAGTGCGAAGAACTGATCGAGACGGTCAAACGAACCGGGCTCA
>JBITAD010000334.1:0-2928 GCA_044439945.1 Blastopirellula sp. JB062 | reverse complement strand
AAATCAGAAAATCTCGGGCACGAAATCGGTTTGAAAGCCGGCTCTATGGTTTCCAACTTGGTGGGAATTGCCATTGGAAATCTCGCATGCCTATGGGGACAGAGCGACAAGCGAAATGGTCATTTCGCATTGCGGGGCTGCCGTGCGAACTAATCATTGAACAAATTTTACTGGGCCGAAGTATGGCTGTCGCCCTTTTTTTTCAAGAATTGTGCACAAAATACGGATGGGCGACGACGGCGCGTAACTTGACGTAAGGCAGGCGATCAGGCGAAGAGAGCCGCGCTATTTACGCGAATTCAAATCGGCTTTCAACGAATCAGATCGCACAAGAAAGAAAAAAACCGGCCCATCAACAATGGGCCGGCATGGTCGCGTAATCTGATTTTCGAGGGGTTACGGCAGTTCGCGGATGCGAAGGTTGCGAAATTCGATGGGGCTTCCTTCCGATTCGAGACAGAGGTAACCGGTTGCAGGTACGGCGTTATTGCCGCCAGAGACTTCTTCGCCGTTTACCCACAGGCGAACCTCGCCGTTGATCGCACGAACGTAGTAATGGTTCCACTCGCCGGCGCCTTTGCTTAACTCCTTCGATGGGAAGCTGCGCGACCCGTTCGGCGATAAGGGAGGAAACGGAGATAGCTTTGATTTGCCGACGGCAAAGATGTCGCCGTTCGTGCTGAACCAAGTCCCTTTTTTACCTGTCGATTTTTCGTAGGCCGCCGTGAAGCCATGATCGAGGATTTGCACTTCAATGCCTCCTCGCGGCAAACCAGGCTTATCCAGTTTGTCGACCTCGGCAGGGATCGTCCAAATGAAACAGCCCGAATTTCCGCCAGACTTCAAGTGTTTCCACTCAACAACCAACTCGAAGTTCGTGAATTCTTGTTTCGATCGCATTACGCCGATCGGCGTGCCAGTGCATTGGATGCCGCCATTTTTAAATGTCCAAGTATCGTCATAGCAATTGACGTTTTGAAAGTCAGCTTCGCCTAGCGATCGCCAGCCGTCGCCTTGCCCGTCGATAAACGCTTTGGGCGGCGAACTGGCGGCAGGCTCTTCAGCGATTGCCAAGCCGAGTGAGAGAAAGGTAAAGGCGAACGCGGCGGTAATTTTGATGGTGTTGTTCATAGGCGGTAGATTAAGTGGCGCATTCGCGATTTGCAAGCGCAAGCAATAGAATTGTCGAAGGGCGCAAACCAGTGACCAATTCTACGTGCGACATTCAGAACCAAGGCCTTAGCGCGAGGAGCGACGATGGATTTGCAATTCAACGGAAAGCGAGCGTTGGTAACTGCTTCGACCGGCGGCATCGGCTTGGCGATTGCGACCTCGCTTGCCAGAGAAGGAGCGCAAACGATCGTTAACGGACGATCTGAAAAGAGCGTTGCGGCGGCAATGGTATCGATCCGCAGTCAAGTTCCGGATGCTGATTTACTTGCCCTGGTCGCCGACAACGCCGGTGCGGCAGGGTGCCGGCAGACGATCGCTAAATTTCCTGAGGTTGATATTCTGGTCAATAATCTTGGGATTTATGAAGCGGTCCCTTTTTTTGAAGAGACCGACGAATCTTGGCAGCGTCTGTTTGAGATCAATATTATGAGCGGCGTCCGTTTGTGCCGCCATTATTTGCACGGAATGTTAGCACGAGACGAAGGACGCGTCGTCTTTATTTCGAGCGAGTCAGGCGTCAGCCCAGCGCCGGAGATGGCCCACTATAGTGCGACAAAGACGATGCAGCTTTCGATCTCTCGCAGTCTGGCCGAGCTAACAAGGGGGTCGCAGGTCACGGTCAATGCGGTGCTGCCAGGCTCGACAATGACCGAAAGCGTGCAGCAGTTCGTCGCCGACGTTTTTCCAGACGTACCGCAACAAGAAGCGGAACGGCGTTTTATGATTGAGAATCGCCCGACTTCGCTGATTCAACGCTTTATTTTGCCAGAAGAGATCGGCGACGCGGTGACGTTCGTCTGCAGTCCTCTCGCCTCGGCGATCAACGGCGCCGCGTTGCGCGTCGACGGCGGAATTGTGAAGAGCGTCGTTTAATGGTTGGAATCGGTTACGGCTATGGTTTAATCAGGCGGATCGATCTCTGCGATAACCCGTTCTAAGTAGGCTTTTAAGACCGGCGTGTGACTGCGCTCGATTTGCTTGGTTGATGTGAGAAGCGTGGTCGTCTTGTCCTGATGATCGGCGCAAAATTGTTGAATCTCGGAATGACGTTCATTCAGTTCGGCTTCGTACTTCGAGACGAACCGGTCATATCGGGCGTAGTCTTCGTGCAGCCATTTTCGTAGATCATTGGAAGGGGCTAGTTCTTTCGCCCATACGTCAAGCTTCGCCTCTTCTTTAGAAACGCCGCGCGGCCATAATCGATCGGCGAGCACGCGTAGGCCGTCGCTATCGCTCGGAGATTCGTAGATCCGCTTAATTTGGATTTTGCGCTGCATTTTGAAATCTCAGTTCAGCGTTGGCAGAGACGCGAGGCGAAACGATTATTCGGCGATATCGCAAAGCGGGATAATCGGGCTGGTAGAGTCCAGGATGTCTTGAATCGTCACGCCGCGAAATGCTTCTTCCGTTGCCGCGTAGGCGCGATCTAACTCGCGGTGGAGCGGACAAAGTTCGGTATGTGAGACCAAACCGAGAGGGCAAGAGCGAATTCGTTCGACAGGCCCTACAGCGTTGACGACGTCAAGAATCGTGATTTCTGCCGGAGGGACGCTCAATTCGTACCCGCCGCCAGGGCCTGATCTCGATCGGACTAATTGAACTGCGGCCAGATCTTGCAGAACACGATGCAGGTAGCGCCGCGGAACTTTGGTTTTTTGCGAGACCAAATCTGCCGATGCCGCGCCGGCGTTTGCGGCCAGAAAAGCGATGGCTCGTAGGGCGTATTCGGCTGTTTTTGACAGCATGCGTCAAATC
>JBITAD010000333.1:0-2935 GCA_044439945.1 Blastopirellula sp. JB062 | reverse complement strand
TTCATCGCTCGAACGCCTTCGCACGCCTGTTCAGTTTTTGAAAGGGGTTGGTCCGCAGCGCGCTGAAAAATTGGCGAGATTGAACATTTTTACGGCGCTCGATCTCCTTTTTTTCTTTCCTCGCGACTATCAAGACGTTCGCGACGTCGTACCTATTGCACAACTTGTCATAGACGAACCGGCAAGCGTGATTGGGACGGTCGAAGAAATTTCGTTACGCAACACCGCCGCCGGGCGATCGGTACTGGGCGTTTTGATTCGTAGCGACGATCAATACTTGCGAGCGATCTGGTTTAATCAACCCTTTTTACGCCGGCGGTTTACCGAAGGTCGCCGCGTACTTCTCTCAGGGAAACCGACGCAAAACGGACTGCGATGGGAAATGGCCCACCCGATTGCCGAAGCGCTCGACGAAGAACAGGAAGAAATTGGCGGACGCATCCTACCGATTTATTCTTTAACCGAAGGAATCCGCCAAGGCGCAATGCGCCGACTCGTTCATCATACGGTCGAGGATTATCGAAAAGAGATTGAGGAGGTCTTGCCGCAACCCTTTCTCGACGAACATGGTTTAATGCCGGTCCATGACGCGATAATGCAAATTCATGCGCCCGACGACCACGAAACCCGCGTCGCGGCGCAGCGCCGGTTTATTTATCAAGAGTTGCTAGTGTTGCAACTGGCGCTGGCGATTCGACGCTATCAACTAACTTCGAATCGGCGTTCGATGCCGATTCCGATCGATGGACGAATCGACGAGCGCATACGCCGCCTGATACCATTTGAACTGACCGAAGCGCAAAACCAAGCGGTCGACGAAGTCGCCAAAGATTTGGCGCTAAACGTGCCGATGAATCGCCTCTTGCAAGGCGACGTCGGAACCGGCAAGACGATCGTCGCGCTCTACGCGATGCTGGCCGCCGTCGCAGCCGGCGCTCAAGCGGCGCTGATGGCGCCCACCGAAGTGTTAGCCAGACAACACGCTCGGACGCTCGGCAAATTGCTCGCCCGCGCCAAGGTGAACGTCGGCTTGCTTACTGGCACGCTATCCGAGAGGCAGCGGCGAGAGCTTCTCGCTCAAGTCGCCTCTGGCGAGATCCAATTGCTAGTCGGTACGCAGGCGATGATCGCCAGCGAAATCGAATTTGAGAAACTGGGCCTGGTCGTCATTGACGAACAACATAAGTTCGGCGTCAAGCAACGCGGTCAACTGCGCGGCGCGGGGCTAGATCCGCACTATCTGGTGATGACCGCCACTCCGATTCCGCGCACGATCGCCATGTCGTTGTTCGGCGATCTCGACGTTTCTTCAATTCGCGAAGCGCCCCCAGGTCGGCAGCCGATTCATACCTATATCGGCGCCGACGACGATCGCGAAAAATGGTGGGAGTTCTTTCGGAAAAAATTGCTGGAAGGGCGCCAAGGCTATGTGGTAGCGCCACTAGTCGACGAATCGGCCGCAAGCGACAGCGCCAGCGCCGAACAACTGTTCGAATCGCTTTCCAACGGCGAGTTAGAGGAATTCCGTTTAGGCCTGCTGCATGGCCGCATGAGCGCCGAAGAGAAAGAAGAAACGATGCGTAAGTTTCGCGACGGCGAAATTCAAACGCTTGTTTCTACCTCTGTGATCGAAGTCGGCGTTGACGTCCCCAACGCCGTCATCATGACGATCGAAGGAGGAGAACGTTTCGGTTTGGCTCAGTTGCACCAACTGCGCGGCCGGATCAGTCGCGGCACTCAAGCTGGCTTCGTTTGCATCTTTGCCGACCCGAAATCGGAACAATCGCGAGAACGACTAGAAGCCCTTGCGAAATCAACCGACGGCTTTGAATTGGCCGAACTTGACTTTCGTCTCCGCGGGCCAGGCGACTTGTTCGGTTTCAAACAGCATGGCATGCCGCCGTTACGAATCGCCGACCTGCAGCGCGACGGCGAACTGCTGGCGAAAGCTCGCGCCGACGCCCGCTCAATCATTACGACCGACCCTACGCTGGCTGACGAGAAATGGGAAAAACTGCGTCGGATGGTCTTTATTCGCTACGGAAAATCGTTAGAGATCGGCGATTTGGCGTAATTCTTCCCCCCATTTTTGCCATTCGATCGATTTCAAGGTAGGTTTTTTGCGGCGTCCCGCAGTTTCTCTACTAGGAGTCGACCGACGATGGACTTTTCGTTGCCAATATTTTCTCTCATTGCCTCGCTTGTCGGGCTCTCTGCGAGCGCAGGCATGGTAGCGGTCGTTTGTCCCGCTTGTTTCGAGCAATTGGCCAGCATCAGCGGCAATTGGATCGATACCGATCGGTGGTGGGCGATCCTCGATCATCGCATCGATATCGACCAATACGTTTTAATGCGTCCCCGCTTGTTCGGCTCGATCGTTATCGCGGCATCCATTTATCTTGGCTACTTGCTCTACCTCGCCAATTAGTCTCGCTTCATAGATTTCTTGACGAACCGAATCAACAGTTGGCAGCCCGGAACGACCGTACCGCCATGATCGAAGCCTCCCATTTCGTACAGTTCGACATGCGGGTGGCCGAGGCCTTTCATCATTCGCCACAGGTAGGCGTTCTCTTCGTAGCGTCCTAACATGTCAAGCTCACGATCGCCGGTGACCAAGATCGTCGGCGGCGCCTCTTTTCGCGCATGATAGGCAGGCGCCAAATCGTCAATGATCGCCTGGTTCGGCCCAATACCTCGTTCAGCGCGAATTGTAAAATGCGTAAACGCATGCCCGCTTAGCGGGGCGAGTCCGGCGATGTTGTCGGCGTCAATTTCATGCGCCGCTAACCACCGCTTATCCAGCCCGACCATGCTGGTCAAATAGCCGCCGGCCGACGATCCGCTGACGAAAATTTTCTGCGGATCGCCGCCGTAGCGTTCAATATTTTTGAAGGTCCAGGCAACCGCAGCGGCCGCGTCTTAAATATAAGCC
>JBITAD010000332.1:0-13611 GCA_044439945.1 Blastopirellula sp. JB062 | reverse complement strand
ATCTCGCTTTTGAGCAGTTCGATATCGTTGTCGAATGCGAGCGAGACGTCCGGAAAGGCGATCATCGAGCCGCGCTGCTCGCAAAGGGCGAACTCGTCCCACTTAAAACGAAGCTGCCGCAGCAACCGTCCGAGCGGTCCGCGACGATCGCCTTTGGGCGCATAGTTAGTAACCGCATGCAGGCCGACGTCAAAGTCGCGTCCGGCCATGCGGTAAAACGAGTTCAGGCCGCCGATCGTGTAATGACGTTCGAGGATGCAAACGTTTTGCCCGTAATAGGCGAGCCGAATACCGGCGGCCAAGCCCGACATCCCAGCGCCGATGATGATCGCGTCGTACATGGAACAACTGCTGGGAAATGCGAACGAGAAATATGCTGCGACGTCTTCCGGCGCCGTTGCGTTAGGGCCTGTTTACAGGTCTTTCATGCGCGGTTCGAGATAAGCGACCGTGCTCGACATCGACGCGAGTTCCGTATAGTCCTCTTCCGGAATCTGCACTCGATGACGCTTGCGGAGTTCCATGACGATGTCAAGAAAGTCCATGCTGTCGAGTTCGAGCTGTTCGCGAAACGGCTTGGCGTCGTCGATGTCGGAAATGTCGTCATCCGGAGCGATGTCGCGTAAGATGTCCAGAACTTCCTCACGAATTTCCGCTGGCGTCACTGCGTTTTATCTCCTGCGTTGCCGCTTTAAAGTTTGCGAATAATGGCTACTGAGTTAATCCCTAACATACCGAACGAATTGTTCAGGATGTAACGGACCGGGCCGATTTCTTTCGGTTGGTTGATCACGAGACCCGGCAGTTCGCATTCGGGGTCAAGCTCGTCGACGTTGATCGTGGCATGAACGACTCCGTCTTCAAACGCCGGCAAGTTGCCAGACATTTCTAAGGCGCCGGCGGCGCCCATCGCATGCCCGATAAAGCTTTTGGTATTGTTGACGTACGTTTTCGGACTGTTGCCGAAAACGCGTCGCAAAGCGTCGCACTCTTGCGAATCGCCCAGCGTCGTGCCGGTGGCGTGCGTGCTGACGATATCAATTTGGTCGGCGTTTAATCCGGCCCGTTTTAAGGCCAACTCGACGCATTGCGTCTGCCGCTCGGGGTTGGGCAGCACAAAGTCGGTCGCGTCGGTATTCATCGCGTAACCGGCCAACTCGCCGTAAATCTTTGCGTCGCGCCGTTTGGCGTCCGAGAGACGCTCGAGCACGTAAACGCAGCCCCCTTCTGCGACGACGATGCCGTTGCGGGCCTTATCAAACGGGCGAGACGCCAGCGCCGGATCGTCGTGGTGGGCCAAAGCGCCCTGGCTTTTGAAACCGGCGAAAATGCCGACCGTATGGCTGCTTTCCGAGACGCCGCCGGCCAGTGCCAGGTCGCATTCGTCAAGACGCAGCATTTGGGCGCCTTGAATCAGGCCGGCGTTACCGGCCGCGCAAGCGGCGCCGATCGTGTAATGCGGTCCCGTAATCTCGCGATTCAGGCAGATTTCGCCGGCCGGATTGTTGGCCACGGTCCGAGGGTTGTGGTGGTGCGACCAGCAACTGGTGTCGTAATCGTACCCTTTTAGCTCGTAAACTTCGTTTTCGGTCTCGACGTTGCCGTGCTCGGTGACGCCCATATAGACGCCGACCCGGCTTTTGTCGGTATTGGGCCAATCGACGCCCGAATCGGCGATCGCTTCAGATGCGCAGTAAATGCCGATACTGCCGGCGCGGGTGCCGCGTCGTACTTCGCGTTTCGATTGATAACGGGTCGCCTCGAAGTCGCAGACCCCCGCCAGCGTGTCGCCGACGTAGCGAATGTGATAATTTTGCACGCCGCTGGTTCCGGCCAACAGCGCAGCCCGATACTCGGCGTACGAATTGCCATTCGGAGAGGTCAATCCGATCCCCGTAATAACGATGCGCTGCGAATCAGGAAGTTGGTCGGGGCCCGCGATCATGAAGTGCTGCCGAAGGGTCCAGAGAAACAGTCCAAACTACCGCTTCGCCTGCACGTTGACAAGATATGCGCGCCGATTGGAGCAGGGCGAATTAGAGAGTTTCGGCCAAACGCCGCATTCCTTCTTCCTGACTGATTTGCGGTTGATAGCCAAAATCACGCTGCGCGGCAGTCAGATCAAAATAATGATTGGTCGCCAATTGAGCCGCCAAAAAACGGGTCATCCGCGGTTCCGCGTCATATTTTCGGGCAATTTGATACGCCGTTTCTAGCACGCGGCCGATCGCATAGGCGGCCCGATACGAGATTTTCCGTCGTAACGGCGGAATTTTCGCCAATTCTAGCAGTTGATTGATCCATTCCCAGCAAACGACCGGTTCGCCTTGGCTCAAAAAATAGGCTTTCCCGCCGACCGGCGATTCGTCGGTCAGCGCGTCGGCCGCCTGTAAGTGGGCGATGGCGGCGTTTTCGACGTAGATCATATCGACTCGATTTTTTCCGTCGCCGACAATCCGCAATTTGCCGCTTTGGGCTCGCTGAATCAATCGCGGGATTAAATGCTGGTCGCGCGGCCCCCAAATTAAATGAGGACGCAGCGCGCAAGTTAGCAAACTGCCCGGCTGATGGGCGGCCAAGACCTGCTGTTCGGCCAACGCTTTGGTGTGCGGGTAGTGGGCCAGCCAGCGATTCGGATAGGGGGCCGTCTCGTCGACTCCGTTTTGATCTGCGCCGTCAAAAGTAACGCTCGGGCTGCTCGTGAAGACAAGTTTCCGGACTTGTCGCTTGCGGCAGCCGGCCAAAATATTTTGCGTGCCGACGACGTTGGTTTGATAAAAATCTTGCCAGCGTCCCCAAATGCCGGCGATCGCCGCCGTATGAAAGACGACGTCCTGCTCGGCACAGGCCGCCGTTACGGCGTCTAGATCGGAGACGTCGCCGCGCAAGCACTCGACTCCTTGCGCCGCCAAATCAGGATAATCGCGGCGGCCGAGCACGCGCACCTGATCGCCGCGCGCTAATAGCAGCTCGACGACGTATCGTCCGAGAAATCCGCCGCCGCCGGTTACAAGCGCTCGCACTGCAATCGCCTTCTTGCTAAGAAACTAATCAATGCCTTCGATCATCGAGCGTGGAATCCGAAAGCGAAACGACCCGCCGTCGCCGATCGCTTGTCCCGGTAAGTCGAGGTACAGATTTTCGACGCTTCGCGGATCAAAGTCTTCGCCGACGTCAAACACGATCGAGTCGGTCCCTTCTTCCTTGGGGGCGAACGTCTTTTGCGGCGTGTTCCATTTCAGCGCGACAATGTCGTCAAATCGGAGTGGGTAATAGATGTTGCGCTGCTGATCCGATAATTGCGCCGTGCGAAAACCGGCCGGCGACTTAAACTCGGTGCCGTACCAGGTTTTAAAGTCGATCGGGTTGGGCGAACGATTGGCTAGTTCGAGAAAGACGATCATAAACGGGCGACCCGAAGTGACCAGCTCGCCTTGTTCGTCGCGGCCGCGAACTTCGCCCCATTCGACATGGTGAACCTTGACCCGGAGCCCATCCAATATTTTGTTCTTTTTCGACGCGTCCGACCAATTGACGTAATAGTCAGGGTCCGACTCCGATCTGTCGAGCACCTCTTGAATTTGGTTGCCGACGTTCGTGTTTTCGGGGGTGGCGACCTCTTCGACCGCTTCTTGGTCTCCGCGATCAAAGAGCATCGACTTGGCGAGCGCAAAGACCAAAAACAACGCCACCGCACCGACCCCGCCAGCGACAATGTTAAAGATCAGTTTCTCGTGCCGCTTCCAAAACGAGAGGCTTTCGTCTCCCGCCGCATGTTCGCCGGCGGCCGAAGACTGGGATGCCGAAGTTTGGGGCGGCGATGGCGCCGACTTGCGACCGGGCGGGTTGGGCCGCGTTTGAATCTGAGGCGGCGGCGCCGCCGAACTCGGCAGTTCGGGAACGAGAAAAACGCCGCTGCAAGTCGGGCACTGCACCTGAGTTCCGGCGGGCGATTGGATTTCGAGCACGGTCGAACAGTGGGGGCAATGCAATTGCATAGGGCGAAGGCTCCGGGCTTGGTGGCGGTCCTATTTTAACCGTGCGGCGGATCGAGCAGGCGCTCTTCGGCCCAAACCGAGAGCTTTTCGCGAAATATCTTGGCATTGTGCCGAATGTCGACCGGAAACGCTGGATGCAGCAAAAAGTCGTCAATTTTTTCCGTCAACGGATGAGCCGCGCACCGTTGCCGCACCTCCGCCAGCAACGCGTCGATCGCGGCGCGAGTTTGCGGGTATTGTTCAGGCCAAGGCTCGACGATCATGACCGGAAATTGTTCGCCCGGCCGGCCGACGCCCACTAGCGCGCTGCGGAAGATGGCCGGATGATTGTTGGCGATCGCTTCGCAAGGGATCGTGTACATGTCGCCGTCGGGCGTTTGCACCCGGTGCGCCTTGCGTCCGCAAAACCAAAAACGATCTTCGGCGTCGAGATAGCCGAGATCGCCCATGCGATGCCAGATGCGCTGGCCGTCGGCGATTTTTGCGGCTTGAGTCGCTTCTTCGCTGGTAAAATAGCGTCGAGTGACGACGGGGCCGGATACGATTAACTCGCCGATTTCTCCGGGTTCGACCTGTTGGCAAGCGTCGATTGTCGTAATCTTTTCGTCAGTAACGCGGATCACGCGCCATTGGATGCCGCTAAATCGACGTCCGACGCAAGTGCCGGCGCCTTCTTGCGACCGTAGTTCGGTTCCGTTCAGCACTTCGCTGGCGGCGATTGATGCGACCGGCAACGCTTCGGTCGCTCCGTAGGGCGTATGGATGTCGCCGTTAGACGAAATCGCGTTTTTCATGCGTCGCAGCACATGCGGCGGTACCGGCGCGCCCGCTGAAAGAACCCGTTTTAGCGTGGGAAGGCGAATCTCGTGCTGCTCGCAATACAGCCCAACTTTGTTCCACACCGCCGGCGAAGCGAACGATTGCGTAATTTGCCAATCATAGATCGGCTCGATAATGTTCAGCGGATCGACGGCGGCCGGTCGGCTCGCGTCCATCTCGGGAATAACCGAGGTCACGCCCATCGCACTGTTAAAAAGGCCGAAAAGCGGAAAGCCGGGCAAGTCGATTTCGCCGGGGCGAATCTCGTAACGATCACGAATTTGTCGGACTTGCTCGTAAAAGCCTTCGTGGCGAAACAGAACCCCTTTCGGCGGGCCGGTGCTGCCGGTCGTAAAAATAATCGCCGCCGGGTCATCGTCGGCGGCCGCGAACGGTTGAAAGTCGGCGGCGTCCGCTTTGCGTAAATCGTCGATGGTCGGTCCGCCCCAGAACCAGCGACGACCGACGGTGACGTTCTTGCGCGCATTGCGATAACGCCGCCCCATCAGCACGCGTACCGCTTGCACGATCGAAATGGCGACGAAGCCTTCCGGCTCGACTTGATCGAGACAGCGAAGCAAATTTTTGCGGCCCATTCCAGGATCGATGAGCACGCTGACGGCGCCGACCTTAAACAGGGCGAAAACCAGCGAAACGAAGTCGATGCTCGGTTTCACAAGCAAAGCGAGTCGCGTACCCGGCGTAACGCCCATCGCGGCCAGGCCGGCGGCTAAACGCGTGCTGTCGGCTTCAAGCTGGGCGAAGCTGATCGTTTGATAGATACGACGACCGTCCGCATCGCGTTTGCCGGGCGTGGCGATTGCGACGGCGTCTCCCCGCTCCGCAGCGACCTGCGCAAGGAGAAGGCCTACGTTTTTGGATGTCGACAAAGCGGCGGTCGCCACAAAATCTACCGATCGTGGGGAAAAACGAAAGTGGTGAAAACTCGGTAATCTAGGCGGTACGTCGGCTCTTCACAACCGCCCGTATGTGGGAAAGGACTTCTCTCCCTATATCGACTTGGCAAGCGGCGTTTAACGCTTTCCAGCCGGGCACCCCATTCACTTCGAGCAAATAAAGGTTGCCGTCACGCGCTGGCAGCAGGTCGACCCCGGCGATTTCAAGGCCGACCGAATCGAGCGCCGCCGCGGCAATTTGCAACTGATCGGACGTTGGCGCATGGGCGCGAGCGTCAGCGCCGCGCTGCACGTTCGTTCGCCAATCGTTGGCGCTATGGCGGGTCATCCCCCATGTTTTCCCGCCGATTGACAGGACGCGAACGTCGTAGCCGTCATGCGGAATATATTTTTGCAGAAATAAGACCGATTCGATGCGAGATAAGGTTTTAAAGACGCGCTCGGCCAATTCGGGCGACTCGACCCGCACGATGCCGCGACCTTCGCCTCCGAATAGCGGTTTAACGACGACGTCGCCCCCCAAGGCGTCGTACGCCTGCAGCGCGGCTTCCCAAGACTCGCAGACGCGACTTGGGGGGACCAATATGCCGCAAGCGGCCGCTTTGGCTAGCGTCAGATATTTGTCGATCGCAATTTCGAGACTGCGGGGCGAGTTGAAAACGAGAGCGCCGTTTTTTTGGAATTCCGCCAACCAGTTCATGCGATAGATCACTTGCTCAAGGCTGCCTAGCGGCATGGCACGAACGAGCAACGCGGCGAATCGGTCGGCGTTTTCATCTTGTCCGAAGCTAAAGCGGGCTGATTCGCCCACCGTAACTTGCAGTTCTCGAAAGTCGACACGCGTTATCGACACGTCTTTTAGGGAGGCGGCGGCACGGGCTAAATCTTGGCCGTACCAGCTATCGCTTGCTGCCAGTAAGCCGATCTGCAGAGGGGGTTGGGGCATGGTCAGCGGGCAACCGGAGGGCAACGAGCCGAATAATCAGGAAAACGATCATAATCAGTTCAATCGTTAGAGTCGAACTGCCGATCACCATAGTGACAGAATCCAATGCACGCTAGCCGTGGCCGCAAACCCAAGGGCAGCACGCCGAAGTTATTGTTCAGGGTCGGGAACCGAAAAATGCAAGTTAAAGTCTACGTACCAAAAACCGTCGAAATTCCGAGCGAATACTTGCCTGCTCTCGTGCAACGGGCGAACGAGAGCTTGGGAGACGCCGGACGCAGCGTCGCCGCTTCGCGCGGCCATTTGGTTCGCCAGGCCGTGCGAGACGGTCTGCTACGCGAACTCGATCACTTGATGAGCGAAGATGACGCGGTCGATCTCTACTGCGATCCGGGCAGCGAGATTCCGCTCGAAATCGAAAATCGGACCGTCACGCTGACCGAACTGCTCGAAGCGTTGCAGAACAAAAAGGCTTCGTGGGGCATCAAATCGGAAGATTTGGCCGATCAGCAGCCTGGCATCACTCCGCGACGTCGCGCGGCCTAGTTGTCTGCATTGCGGCCGCATAGGTAGTATGATGAATCACGTAGGGACGTGCGATATTCGCACGTCCCTACGTTCTTTCTTGGCGGAAAGGGGGCGTCTGCGGCGAGATTGCGGATGGGCGAAAGCTTGACGGCCAAGGTAGATGTCCGACCCCCCCTTAAATAATGCCGCGTTGCGGGCGTTAAAACCCGATCTTTCCTACATCAACATGCGCTGTTGTTTCGACGGCAAGGGTCGAATGACATTTCTGGGTGTAGCGACACGGGCAGACGAGATCGAAAATGCAAACGGGGCTGACGAGTCGCAGAGTTGATTGCCCGCTGTGCGGCTCGGCTCTGAATCGCGACGAAGGTAGCGAACGTGAATTGTGGAGTTGCCGCAGTTGCGGGCTATCCACCGAGCTAAAGCCGCATCGCGAGCCGTTGCCCGAAGTTGCGTTGGAAAGCTTGCCTGCCGAGCAGGTCGAGCAAGACGAAGATCAACTCGATCGTTGGCTCTCTGGAAAGCCGATCGAGCGAAAGGCGCCGTCTATCTCGCGCCGCTTGCACCATTGGACGCAAGATAACTGGGGAGCGGTTACCTGTTTTCTGATCGCATTGTTGGCCGTTTCCGGCTTCGCAGCGCACGCGATGCAACACAGCGTCGTTTCGCATCGCCAATTAGCCGACGAACGCGCCGCCCACGAAGAGACCTTGCGCCAAGCCGAAGAGCGACAAGAGCAACTGCGTTTGTTGGTCGATTCGGCGCAGATCAAATCGCGCTCAATCAACAAACGTCTCGAACAGGCCCGCATCGAGATGCGTCGCGATCTAGCCGATCGGCTTGCCGACGAAGCGGTACGGCTTGAGGCCGTAGCCCCGCAGCGCTCGTTGCTGCTAGCGGCCGAAGCGGTGCAAATCGCACATGACGCTCGGCAACATCCGGCGGTTGGCGCCGTGCAAATCTTGTTTGATCAGTTGCAAAGTCATTCGCCGCCGCAACCGTCGGGACATCGCGAAGAGATTCGTTCGATCGCTTTTAGTGCGGACGGTTCGATGTGGGCCACAGGCGGCGACGATCATCGCGCCATTTTGCATTCGGTCGACGGGACTCGCGCATCGGTCCCGCTCGACGCTCATTGGAGCCGGGTAAGTCAAGTCAAGTTTTCGCCTGATTCGCGCCGACTGGCGACGGCAAGTTTTGACGCCACAATTTGTTTGTGGAATGTGCAGGCGAGCCAAGCGGGGCAATCTCCCGTCGTGTTGGAAGGGCATGACGAACGCGTTCTGTCGATTGATTTCAGCGCTGATTCGCGTTGGCTGTTGTCAAGCGCCCAAGCGGCGCCGGGCAGCCCAAGCGAGATATTTTTGTGGGACTTGCAGGCCGCAGGAGGCCCGCAGATTAGGCAGACTCTCGGGCGTCATTTTGGTCGCGTTCATGCCGCTAAGCTAAGTCCGGACGGTCGTTGGGCGTTCACTTCGTCCGCCGACCAATACGTCCAACTATGGCGACTCAATCCGAAAAGCGGCGATCACTTCAGCGTCGCGGCTCGCGCGCCGCACGGAGTGACCGATCAGGTTTGCTTTTCTCGCGACAGTTCGCAATTAATTACAGTCTCGGAAGGAGAACAGGGCAGGGCGGTCGTGCGACTTTGGCAGTTGGGCGAGATGGTACGCCCCGAAGTCGTCGCTTCGTTACCGATCCAACCGTTGGCTGTCGATGCGAACTTCGCCCGCGAAATGATCGCCATCGGCGGCCGGCAGGGCGAACTGAAGGTGGTGCATTGGAAATCAGGCGCCGTCGTTTCGGTCGTCGGGCATGACCAAACGTTACGGCTCGTTCGTTTTTTGCCGGACGGTCAGCTTGCTTCGATCGACGATCAAGGCAAAGTGCGCCGAACCAGTTTAAGCGGCGGCAAAATGGCCTTGGGGGTGCAATTGCCCAATATTGCCGGCCAGGCCGACGCCGTTTCGATTTCGCCCGACGGTCAAATGGCGGCCGTCGCCAACGAAAAGATGGAAGTCGTCGTCCGTCCGCTTGATCCGGCGATTTTAACGCGGGTCGCCTTCGAGCGATTGCGGTCGCTACGGGGCGGCGTGGGAACGGTCGCCGCCCAGGCAGATGCCGTGCGTCGTTAACTGGGGACGCATTTAAATGCCGAAGCTCTCTCGCAGCAACGCTTCGGACGTGGCGCCAAAGATTTGCCGCTTGCCGCTTTTTGCGTGAATAAACGTCACTTGCGCGGGGCTGAATAGCAGCGGATCAATTTGGTAGAAGTCGAATTTTGCGTCGCGCAAGATTTTTTCAAACGGCATGCCGTACGCCGATGAACTGCTGCTGGGTAACTGACGCCCGATCTCGGCGATTTCGTCGTTGTCGGCGTTGACCCACAGGGTCACTTGCCCGCCATATAGAATTGCGTCATTGGTGCGTCCGATGCCTTGCACGTCGTCGGCGGCAAGCGGGGGCAACGGGGCCGTTCCTTCCGCACGAACGATCTTGCGAAGGTCAAAACCAATCTCATGCAGTTTGTGCAGCGCCGTTTCGACGCTGCGAGCGACGATTTGAACGTGGCCCGCTTCGCTGGCGGTACGAGCGACCAGCAGACGCAAGTGGTCGGGTTCGACGCTGCACTCTTTCGCCAGTTTGGCGCAGACGTCGGCGGGCGGAATTTGCGACGTTTCCAGCACGCCGACCGCAAATTCCGTGGTTTCGCCCAGGCCGAGTTCGTTGATCAACGGCTCTTTGCCGGCGCAGGCGCGCATCGGGCCTGAGGCCATTGCAAAATAGTCGGCCGTTTGGACGCGCCACCCGGCGTATTGCGATCCCATGCAGGCGACCATCGGCTGATCGGTTTTTACGCTGACGTCATGACGAACGCCCTGGAGCGAGGGGGGCGTTAAATCGATTTGGGCCAAGCCGGCCAGGCAAATTTCGGCAAGTTTTCGTCCCGCTTCGAGCCCTCCTAACGCATGAACGCCGAGGTCAATAATTTGGACGCCGCTAGAAGTTGCGTCGACCTTCGCTTGATAGAGGTCGGGCTGATCGACGATCGCCTGCGCCAGGCGCCAAGCTTGGTGATTCAGGTTCAAGGGGGGCTCCAAAGAAGAATTAATCAGCATTCAGGCAATTATGTTGTTTCAGCTTCTCGCCGCGCTTGCAAGTCGGCTGGCAGAGCGATTGTGAGCGAAGCTTGCTCTGCGTAGAATTGCGATCGTCACCGGTTAGGAGATAGCGTGCACAATCTGACGATAGAAAATTACGTGAAGGCGATCTTCCAGATCTGCGCTCGCGCCGACAAAAACGCGGCGTCGACCGGTGAGCTGGCCAACATTCTCTCGGTATCGCCGGGGACCGTGACCAGCATGCTGAAGACGCTCAGCGAAGCGGGACTGGCCGAGTACATGAAGTACGAAGGGGTCAGCTTGACCAGTTCGGGCCGCACTTTGGCGCTTCGCGTGTTGCGCCGTCATCGCTTGATCGAACTGTTTTTGGTGCGGACGCTCGAATTGACGTGGGACGAAGTCCACGAAGAAGCCGAGCATATGGAGCATGCAGTCAGCGACTTGCTTGTTGATCGAATTGACGAGTATCTAGGGTTTCCTGAAACCGATCCGCATGGCGATCCTATTCCTCGCGCCGACGGCAGCATGGTGAGCGTCGACACGAAAAAACTGACCAAGTGGGATCCCGCCCATCCGTTTCGCCTGGTCCGGGTGATGGACCAAAGCTCCGATTTTTTACGATATTTGACCGAAGAGTCGCTTGCGCCTGGATGCGAGGGAAGAGTGACTTCCTTCAAAGCCGAAGCAGGCGTCATCACGATCGAAGTCGAAGGCCGACAAACCACCTTGGGCTTGGACGCCGCTGAAAAATTGCTTGTTGCGGCGCTGCAGTAAGCGTTCGTCAATCGCAGAGCCAGCGCATCCAGCCTTCGACTCCTAGGCGTCGGTCCGGACCAATCTTACGAAGCGCTAAATAGCAAATGACGAGAAAAACGCAGGCTAGCGACAAGGCCATGGATAGCAGCATCGCTTTTTCCCAGTAATAGGTCGCTTCGCGGCCAGACGCCGCTCCGTACAGCCAAAGCGGCCAAAGGTGGACAAGGTGGTGAAGCACGTAAATCGTGAATGAGTATCGGCTAAAGGTCTTGGTAATGTCTAACAAGCCTGGGCTCAAGCTTCGACCTCGGGGGCGATCAATCCAGAGATGGGCTGCGCCAAACAGTAAAGACGCCATGCCGATGGTCGCAAAAACATACTCGACGCTCGGCGGAAACATGCTCCAGCCGCCGAGATAACGCTGCGAAATAAGCAGCGGCAAATAGGGCCTGATCGCTAACAAGGCAGCGGAAAGAATAAATAACGACGTTCCGACGAGAACCGGGGTTCTGGCGTTAGGCCACAAACCGGAGTTCGTCTCCATCGTTGGGCTTAGAGCGCGCTTTCGCAGGCAAGTTTCGTGCGCGGTATTGATCGGAAACATGATCGTACCAATCACCAGCCCGGCGATCGAATAGGCGAGCCATGGGAAAATGGGGAAATAACCGGTCGCGAGAAAACCGATGGCGATGTCGGAGAGCGTTAGGTCGGGATCAAAGTATCCCTCTGCCCAGTAAGCTTCGTAATCGGCCATTTCGCGGAGAAGTGGACTGATTAACGCCGAAATGACCGCGATCCATATCGAGACCGGCATCGGCAAGCGGCGCAGCAAGTTGAGCGTCAGCAGGCTGAATCCGATAAATGTCAGCACGTCCCAGTTAAACGTATCTTCAGGCAGCCAAACGAGAATATTGAATCCAAAACCGACGCCGAACACAAACAGCCCGCGTCGTATCGACCGCTTCGAGATTTCTTCAGCGCTAACGTTTCGCTGCTCTAGCCCGTTAACCCATAGCCGATAACTTAATCCCGACAGAAATACGAATAGCGGCGCTCCCAGTCCGGTAATCGGCAAGTGGACGCCCGACAGGTTCTCGGCGAAGTGAACCAAGACCATGACGACGATCGCGATCGTTCGGAGGCAATCGATTGAAGAGTATCGCATCGATTAGACGGCCGCCGTCGCCGGTTCTAAATTGGTCAAAATTTCAACGCCCCACAAGACGATTTGCGTGACAAGCAAGACGATAATGATCCATTCCAGGGTGTGGCCCGTTCGGCTTTGGACGTAATCGCTGGCCCGTTGTCCGCAAGCGTCATAGCTCCGCTCGAAAACCTCTAGCTGTTCGCCTAAGATCTCATGGCGGTGAAGCAGGCGAGTCCGTTCGCGGAAACGTTCGTTCACCTGGCTGGCCAAGGTCGGCGGATGCACATGCGGGCAATAGACGTACGGCGCCAATCGAGCCTGGCGAGTTCGGATCTCCATGACGATTTGATATTGGCGTTTTAACTCGCTCAAACGAGGCAGCGACTTGTCGTCGAACGAAAAGGACAACGGCGTGTCGCGTTCAAGACGGGGCCAATTTTCGCTAAGCGATCGTTCTAAATCGCTTAATTCGGCGTCATACCAAATCGTTTCCAGCAACGCCGCGCGGACCGCATCAAGCCTCTCGACCGGCGCCAAGATAGCGACGCGCGCGCCGTTCCAGACGATTTGAGCGCCTTGCAGCGTCATAGTTTGCGTCGCCGCGCCGCGGGCTTGCAGCGCCGCGTCGATCCAGCCGTGTGCGATGTTCTGAAGATCCGTCGATTGATGATGGGCGCACGGGACCGTCAGCAAGTCGTAGCGAACTTGATGGCTACCCACGATTTCGGCTGCGACCGAAGCGTCGGGTTGAGCCGCGACGGCAAAGATCTCAAACGCCTGGGGAAGTGCGAGAAGTAGCTCATGATCCGGCTTTCGTTCGTTCACATAGGCGACGGAAATCAATTCGGCATTCGCTGGTAACCCGGACGGGATCGCGTTAGAAGACTGAAATGGCGGAGGTGGAGTATTCTTCGAGTTCATCTTTCGCCTTTAGTGGGAAAGTCCGTGATGTTGGCGGCGACCCAGGCCGCCGCATAATTGGCGGAGTCAAGCACGCCGTTAAGCGTTGAGTCAAAGAGGTAATCGCCGACCATCAACAACTCCGGGTGATCTTCCGGTTCCGGTTGATGGCGTTGGTCATGGCGTAACGGAACTTCGCCGCTCGGCATGGCGTTGACGGCGTCAAGCCAACGATGAACATGTCCTTCGACATAATGTTGGCGAGCGTCAGGCAAAAAATCAGGCAGCGAGTCGAGCGCCATTTCCATCAGCGCGTCGTCTTCGTGCGAACTCATTTCGGCCGCCGCCGATCCGCCTAGCAGCCACCCCAATACGCCTTGTTGCGGTTCGGGTTCGCGCGAAGATTCGTCATACAAACAGCAGCCTCCAAAGTGGTCTAGCATCCAGAATGAGTCGAGTAATGCGTCTCGCCAGAACG
>JBITAD010000331.1:0-2941 GCA_044439945.1 Blastopirellula sp. JB062 | reverse complement strand
GTCAGGCCACAACTCGGCGACGACAAGTTGCGATTCGAGCGCTTCGCGATGTTTTTCGCGCAGTTCGCTTTCGATTTTTTCGACAGCCGCCTGGCGTTGTTCAAGCCGTCGCTGCCGTTCGTCTAGCTGGTTTGCGAATTGAATTAGTTCGGTCTCGCCGCGCTCACGAGTTTGCTCTAGCAAGTCGCGTTGTCGGATTTGATCGGCTTCCCACGCTTCGCGTTTTCGAGACAACTCGGCCTGCTCACGACTATAAGCCATGACGTCGCCGGCTTGCGTCCGTTGCGAGTCGGCCAATTCGGCGGCGATTACCTCGAGTTCGCTTTTTCGGTTATCCAGGGCCGCTTCGCGATCTTGCAGTTGCCGCTCGCGCTGTTGCAACTGCGCAGAGAATTTTTCAAGTGCGGCTTGTTGCGCTTTCGCTTCGGCCAGTTTGCGATCGATCGCGCGGCGTTCAGACTGCGTTTTCTCTTCAAGCGAGGCTTGGGTTATGCGTTGCTGCGCGGCGGATTTCGCCAGTCGCGCGTCTTCCCGTTTTTGGGCGCTGCGGGTTTGCTCGAGCTTGCCGGCCTGCTGGTCCAACTTCAAGATTTGCGCTTCGATCTCGTTTTGGCGATCATGAAGCGCCGCGTCGCGCTCGTCTAATTCAAGTTCGCGACGATCAAGTTGTTTGGTACGTTCAGCCAAAGCGGCCGCTTGTTGTTCGACGCCGAGTCGCGCCACGCGCGCTTCATTGTCAATCGCCGCCCATTGCGACTGCAACTGGGTCTCGCGACGCTCCAAATCGGCGCGTTGTTGTCGTAGATAGCCAGACAACTCTTCCAACTGGCGACGTTGCGAATCTGAAAGTTCGGCCGTATCAAACTGGGCGACGACGTCATCTTTCTGTTGTTCGGTCTCGGCGGATGGGGCGCCGCTGACGTGCGGGCCGTCGACGCGCATCGCTTCGACCGGCTTTTTGTCAGCCGACGATTGAGAGATCGGTTTGTCTTTGTTTTTGCGCTTGGTTGCCATGTCGCGATCGGCGTTTTGCTAGCGTCATAACCGATAAAGTCCGCCGTTACGCTCTCTTCATCGGCAAATTCCGCCGTCGACATTGAATCTGGTTCGATTTGGTAAACTTTTGCGCATAAAAAAAGGGAAACCGTAGTCTCCCTTCGTATTGGCTCGCTAGCGATGCTTGCGATTATCAGCTCTGCGGACGGCGCATTAGCCTTTAGCGCTGTCGATCGCTTCTTGCAGCTTGGCTTTCGGTTGCACGCCCATGAATTGCGACACGATTTTGCCGTCTTTGAAAACCATGACTGTGGGGATGCTTTGGATCCCGTACTTGCGGGCCAGATTCGGGTTTTGATCGGTATCGACCTTGCCGACCTTGGCTCCGCTCTCATATTCCTGGCTTAGCTGATCGATCACCGGGGCGAGTTGACGGCACGGACCGCACCAGGGCGCCCAAAAGTCAACCAAAACCGGATCGGCCGACTGCAGTACTTCCGTCTCGAAGTTGGCTTCGTTAAATTCCTTCGCCATGGCGAATCTTCTCCACTACCGTAAAATGTCTCATTCCGAAAAGCGCCGACGATCGAGGCGCTTCTGTCTTTGCTGGCAGAAACCGCTCAATTATAGGGAGGGGTAAAGGGGTGTCAACGAACGCCGCTTTTCCCTGAAACCAATAAACGCACGCTTCTGACCGACGTTTCCGCGTCTGCGGCCTTACTAATTAGGATGCTACATGTCCGCTCAGGTTACGATCTATCACAATCCCCGCTGTCAAAAGAGCCGGCAAACGCTGGAATTGCTGCGATCTCAAGGGATTGAACCCGAAATTATCGAATATCTCAAAACGCCGCCGGACGAAAAGACGCTAGCATCACTAGCGAAACAATTGGGGGGGAACGTCCACGATCTGGTTCGCGCCAAAGACTGGAAGAAGCTCGGATTGCCGCAGGATGAATCTCCCCAGCAAATCTTGCGGACCTTGGCGGAACGTCCCGCGTTGATCGAGCGTCCGATTGTCACGAGCGGCGAGAAAGCTCGAATCGGTCGCCCCCCCGAAAATGTCTTGGAACTGCTCTGATCCAAGCCGCCGATTCGCCCGTTCTCGCATTTCCCTGCCCACAGCGGCTATAGTAGACTTGTTCACCGACCTTTTCGGCCAAGCATTGGGCGAGAACATTGCGACGTAAACCTTGATTCGCTAGATCGGCGCCGATCGCAGCGCTTCCGCATTCCAGATAGAAACGACTCATGGCTGATTACGTAGTCCGTTACGGGGCGATGCGTCTATTAGGCGTTTTTTCGTCTCGAGCGAAAGACGAATTTCAACGCGACGAGTCGGTCATCGTGCGCACCAAGCGAGGTTTGGAGCACGGAATCGTCTTATGCGTCGCCACGGATCAAGCGGTCGAGATGCTGCCTGATCCGACTCGCGGCCATATCTTACGCGGCATGACCGCCGAAGACGAAAGCGAAATCGCGCACTTGCAGACGAATTCGTCGCAAGAGTTCGACCTCTGTCGCCAGTTCGTCGAAAAGCTGAAACTCGAAATGCAGTTGGTCGATATCGAACATCTGTTCGGCGGCGAACGGATCGTGATCTATTATCTGGCCGAAAATCGGGTCGATTTTCGCGAGTTGGTCAAACTGTTGGCCGCCGAGTTCCACACGAGAATCGAGATGCGCCAAATTGGCGTCCGCGACGAAGCCAAGCTGTTGGCGTATCTCTACAAGCACACGTCGATGCAGGTGAACTTCGCGGTGAACCCCACGTGCCTGGTGCCGACGGATAACCCGGAGGTCGGCTCGCCGGACAAGCTGGGGCTGTTGGAGATCTTGCGGTTCTTCCTGATCTTCCGTCACGGCGTGATCACCCGGCGGCTGGAGCACGAACAGGCCCAGCTCGATCGACGCATCCACATCCTCCAAGGCTTCGCGCTGATCT
>JBITAD010000330.1:0-2942 GCA_044439945.1 Blastopirellula sp. JB062 | reverse complement strand
CGCGATTCCAAAGTCCGGCGAGGCGCTGATAACTTTCGACCAAGCAAGTGCGACGAACGAGCCACAGCGCGTTTTCGCCGTAAAAGGGAATCGCTAAAACGGTCAAAAGAACGACGGTTAACGAGGTTGTCATCCAGGCAGGTATTTTTTTCGTTTCATTCATGGTTTGAGTCGCTTGTGAGAATCTCTTCTTAAGAGGTGAGCGAAGGCGGGAGACTAGGAGGGAAAATCGCGCGAGGACGACGCCTGAACGACATCACTATCGGCGGGATCCTGCACGTCGAGAGCGGGTGCGCCCTCGAAATAGGTTCGCTCGACCCCTGAAGGAGACAGGCGAAAATGGACCGAACGAATTCGATGCGGTTCGTCTTCGAGAATGAGTTCGACGATCGGATGTAATCGCGGAATCAATGAGACGCCGGCAAGCTTGCCTGATACGTCCAGCTGATAAGCGCCTTGTGCGACATAGTCGAGATCAGTCAACACCACTTGGCGTCGCACCGCGCGACGATGCTTGTCGGTCGCACTGAAAATGAAGACCCGTCCCTGGCTGCCGTCGCACCAATGGTACGCTTCTTCCATCTCTAACCGGTACTGCCCGGCGTCGCCAGGTAAAGCCTGCTGATACGAATGCACCAACGAGACGCGACGCGCCGCTCGCAGCGCTTGCTCGCCATAAATGGGCGCCGCCAATAGCAGCAAACAAGCCGCCGCAATTACCGTCTGCGGCGAGACTCTCGGCAAGTTCTTCAACATGTTCCAGCCCCTTGATGCTGTTGATCGCGAATGGGTTTCGCGCGGGCTTGCTACGACAATGGGGAATCGCGAGCAAGGCCCATGACTCAGTTGGTAGGAATTCGCCGATACGGGGCAATCAGCGAACGAGAGTCATGATGACAAAACAGGCAGTAGAATGATTGGCATTTGTTTGCCCGCTAGCAGCGGCCTGATCAAGAATTGAGCGATAAAACATGCCGATAGCGAGCGAATTACTGCCCAAATAAATGGCTGCGGAAAACAGCAAGCCCATGCCTAGACTTAAGAAGCAATTCGCCGCCGTAGAAACTGGGCGTTTATTGACATGCGGATGACCGATAATTTACCGCAAAACCAAATATTAACCATGTGAAGGGAGATTAAACCCGCCCAAGCCTCGAAAAACCACAATTTTTGATAAACATAAACATTCCACTTTGCGCACCTGCTCGTGCACAACATTCTTGCAACCTTTGTTACGGGCGAATCAAATACTTGGTAAGTAGCGTTTCGATCCCCATGCAGTGGCTGGCAACGCGTTCCGAATTGCGGACCTCCGGATCAATGGCGACGGCGGCAATTTCGTCTTGCAGCGCTTCGATCCGCTCGCGGGTTGTCGTCATATCGTCGAGCGTTTCAAGCGTCGCCTCTTCGCCGGATGCGTCGCGATACTCTTCCGCGTATTGGCCGCTGGTGAAAACGCAAAGCACGACCACTTCGTTTCCCTCGGCGTCGGCCCCGATGATCGAGCTATAACCGCTCTCAAGTCGCAGCAAATAAATGGGGTAACTCCAGGGCGAATAGTCGATTTCTAGCCGATCGCTTACGAGCGAGCTTACCGACGTCGACCAGGCGGCGTTAACGTCCTCTTCGCGCGGATCAGGATCAAATGCGACCTGCGTCACCGGAGCCTGGAGACTCTCAAGCAACCAGGCGAATTCGCGATCGTTATTCAATTGCCGCGGAGCGCCCATAATCCCGAACCGCTCCATGAAATTCAACGTCTTTTCCTCGGTCGTCAACGTCACGAGAAATTGCCGCGACTCGTCGGCGGGGTCGACGATCGACGCGTATCCGCCTTGGTGCGCGATTAAATAAAGGGGGTAAGTCCAAGCAAATTCCATCGTTCCGTTTTCCTTCCGAGACTCGCGTCTCCAATGATTAGACAGCGTCTTACTGCGAGACGGCGGCGATTCGCCGATTTTCGCGGCGCACAAGTTGTCCGCAGGCGGCGTCGACGTCGGCGCCAAGCGAATAGCGAATCGTTACGGTGTAGCCTTGGTCGCGCAGGGCGGCGCCAAACGCTTCGCGCTCCGCCTTGGCCGTTCCCTCGAGATGCGGCGCCGCCTCGACTTGATTGTAAGGAATGAGATTAATATGGACGGGCAAACCGCGAAGATATTCGGCCAGCGCCGCACCATCTTCTGGGCCGTCATTTACCCCGCGCAACATTAGATATTCGATCATGATCGACTGACGCTGGATTGCGGCCACTTCGTCAAGAGCCGCCCGCAATTGCGACAAGTCGTATTTGGCCGCCAACGGAATAATCTCAACGCGGCGCGATTGGATAGCGCTATGCAGACTCAGCGCCAAATTCACTTGCGGAAACTTGCGTGCGAAGTCGACCATGGGCTGAGGCAACCCGACGGTCGAAACCAAAGTGCGACGAGGCGATTGATCGAACCGCTGGGGAGATGTGAGTTGGTCGACCGCCTCGTATACGGCTGCGACGTTATGAAACGGCTCGCCCATTCCCATAAAAACGATGTTGCGAACCTTGCGCCCTTCGGGCTTGAGCAATTGATTCGCCTGGACGACCTGATCCAATATTTGGGGGGCCGTCAAACTGCGGGCGATTCCCATCTTGCCGGTAGCACAAAAATCGCAGTTTGCGGCGCAACCGATCTGCGACGATACGCAAAGCGCCGTACGCCCCGTGGCGACTCGCAAGATGACCGACTCTAGCAACATGCCGTCGTTCGTACGAAACAAAAGCTTCGACGCGCCGTCGATTTGCGAATCAAAACGTTGGGCGAGGGTCAGTTCATGCAACCGAATCTCGGCGGCGAAACGGTCGCGCGTTGAGTCCGGCAATTCGGCCAGCGCCTCGTCGTCCGAACCTTGCAACTTTAGCAGACGCGTTCGCAAACGCCGCAAACAGTGCGGATCGATCGCAAGTTTCC
>JBITAD010000329.1:0-13623 GCA_044439945.1 Blastopirellula sp. JB062 | reverse complement strand
GACTCCGTCGCCGTTCCAACGTTTGGGCAAACGAAGTCGATTTTGCGAGTCGCGGGGGCCGATCAGCAAGCGCCAATGTTGTTGTCGGGCATAATGCCCGATCGCCTCGACGACGCTCCGCCCCCAGGTGTCGTCGGTTTCGATTAAGACGGCGACGCGCCGATAACGATCTTGCTGCATAAAACGAGAAACTTAACCGGAATATCAAGGAGACGTTTTGCCTGCGCAAATTTGATATCTTTGTGCGCGGCTGCGCATTTTCTTTCGTGGCTATCTAGGATACGATCAAGCGAACGCTTTCACAACTTCGACGCTCTGCTTGAGCATTATTTCCATGAAAACCGCCGTTTTTACTAAACCGACGACCGTCTCCGTCGGCCGTCGCTTGCGCGAACATCGTCGTATCGTTTTGCTGACTGACGGCTATACGACGCCGTTTGTCGCGAAAACGGCGATCAGCATGTTGCGATATCGTAGCGAAGACGTGGCCGCCGTGCTCGAAACCCAAAGCGATTGCGCTACCGCGCAAGAACTGTTTGGGACAGGCGGCGAGATTCCGCTCGTTTCCATGTTAGATCAAGTCGCCGACGCCGATGCGATCTATATCGGCATCGCCCCGCCCGGCGGAAATTTGCCGCGAGCCTGGCGAGCGCTGATTTTAGAAGCGATCCGTCGGCAGATCGACGTCGTCTCGGGCTTGCATGATTTTTTGAGTGCGGACGCTGAATTCGTACAAGCGGCCGAAGCGAGCGGCGCTCAGCTAATCGACGTGCGACGCAATGATTTTCGAGAAATCGCCGACGGCCAACCGTTTCGTGCGGGTTGCGTTCGTATCCATGCCGTCGGCCAAGATTGCAGCTTGGGCAAAATGGTCGCGTCGCTCGAGGTCGAAAAAGGGCTGCGCCGCGCAGGGCAGCGGAGCGAGTTTATCGCGACCGGACAAACCGGCATCATGATCTCGGGACATGGCGTACCGATCGATTGCGTGGTGGCCGACTTTGTAAACGGCACGATCGAACGCTTTATCCGTCAGCATGACGAGCAAGACTTTTTATTGATTGAGGGGCAGGGGAGCATCTCGCATCCCGCTTATTCGTCGGTGACCACCGGCCTGCTGCATGGGGCCGCGCCCGACGGTTTGATCTATTGCTACGAAGCGGGTCGCGAAAATGTGAAGGGACTGGACGGCATCCCGCTCCGTTCGCACCAAGAGCTGCTCAACGCTTATGAAACGATCGCCCGACTGCGTCATCCGTGTCGCTTTATCGGCGTGGCGGTCAATACGCGATTGCTCTCGGAAGAAGCGGCCGCCGTCGAACTGGAACAAGCGGCTCAACTCTTTCAGTTGCCGGTTTGCGACGTCTACCGCACCGGCGCCGATCCGCTCGTTCAAGCCGCATTAAAACTACGCGAAGAGGTTTTGGCCCAGTGAAGATGACTTTGCACCGGTTGCGGCTGCCGCTGCAACACGAATTTACGATCTCGCGCGGTTCGATCAATTTCCAAAACAGCTTGGTCGTCGAACTGGAAGAGGAGGGGATCTCCGGTTTCGGCGAAGTGACCGAAAACGACTATTACGGGCATACGATCGACGCCCTAAGCGAATCGCTGACGGCCGCTGAAGATCTGCTGCCTGGGTACGCCTCTGAATCGCCGGAAGCGATGTGGCCGATCGCCCAGGCACGTTTACAGAACATGTTTGCGCTTAGCGCGCTAGACATGGCCGCCCATGACTTGGCGGCGCGCAAAAGCGGCATTCCCTTGCATCAACATTGGGGACTCGCTTGGCAAAACGTGCCGCAATCGAGCTTTACGATCGGCATTGACGCGATCGAGACGATGGTCGCCAAACTGAACGAACGCCCTGGTTGGAAGACTTACAAGATCAAACTAGGCGCGGCCGACGATCTAGCGATCGTTCGTGCGCTGCGCGAACAGACAAACGCCGCGTTTCGAGTTGACGCCAATTGCGGCTGGAGCGTCGAGCAAACGATCGAGTATTCGACGGAGCTAGCCGAACTAGGGGTCGAGTTTATCGAACAGCCGTTGCCCAATACGGCGACCGACGCCGAAAAACTGCAAGTATTTCAGCGTTCGGTCTTGCCGATTATCGCTGACGAAAATTGCCTGGTCGAAGAAGACGTCGCTCGCTGCCGCGGTTTCTTTCATGGGGTGAATGTCAAGCTATGCAAATGCGGCGGCTTAACCCCGGGCCTGCGCATGTTGCGCGAAGCGCGACAAAGCGGCCTGAAAACGATGGTCGGCTGCATGGTCGAAAGTTCGATCGGCATTAGCGCCGCCGCGCACTTGGCTCCGCTGTTGGATTACGCCGATCTGGATGGGGCGGAATTGCTGAAGGAAGACCCCGCCGAAGGCGTCGTGATCGACCAGGGACAAATCCGCCTAAGCGACCAACCAGGCGGCGGAGCCCGCTTAAAAACGTCGCAACTTGCCAGTTTGTAGCGAGCGGTTGGTACCTTCTATTATGGCGGCTGATTCTGTGATTCCATCGACAATCGACCTGAGATCGAGTTGAATAAAGGGGGCGCAATCCGCGCCGCCGTCGAATATTATTCCGCTCCTATGACTCTTCCAGGTCAGCGCCGATGAGCTGCGCCGTACGATTCTTTTTTTTCTTATCGCTTACGATTCGCTTGTTTTCCGGCGGCTCTACTGCGGCTGACCAATATGATTTGCTCATTCAAGGGGGCCGCATCGTCGACGGATCGGGCGCCGCGAGCTATGTCGCCGACATCGCCGTCGACCAAGGCAAGATCGTCAAGATCGGGCAAATTCCGGGCGATGCGGCCAGGCAGATCATCGACGCCCAAGGCTTGATCGTCGCGCCGGGGTTCGTCGATACGACCGGCGAACCGCCCATGATCTTCTCACGCTCTATGAGCTATCTGCGCAATCGCTTGGCTCAAGGCATTACGACGATCCATTGCGGCGATGGAGATTCGGCGGTTCCTTATCCAGGGCGAGCGGTCACGCCTTATCGCTCTAGTTCGATGGCAGAGTATTTTCTGTCGCTAGAAATGCAGGGGCTGCCGCTTAACATGGTGCAATCAATCGGCCATAAGCGGTTGCGACGGTTGGCCGGGGTCGGTCGTCAGTCGGCTGCCTCGGCGGAGCAGCTCGAAAAAATGGGCGACCTGATTCGTAATGCGATGCGGGTCGGCGCGATCGGCGTATCGTCTGATCTGCAACAACTGCCTGCTTCGACGGCGCAAATGGACGAGCTTGTCGCTTTGGCCGAGGCGGCGAACCAACACGAAGGACGATTGTACCTGCGACTTCGGAACGAAGGCGATCAACTGCTGGAATCAGTCGACGAAGCCTTGGAGGTCGGTCGGCGGTCTGGCGCCGGCGTTCACTTCTTCCATTTTCAAGCGTCCGGCCCCAACAACTGGGACAAGCTGCCAGATGCGATCAAGAAAATCAACGAGGCCGGCCATCGTGGACAAGAGATTTCCGCCGACGTCTCGCCCTATCTGCACGAAGCGATCTCTAGCTATCGATTTTTGTCGCCGCAAGATCGTCGCGGAAACACGATCTTGACCGCTTGGATTGAACTTGAAGAACAGGAGTCGCGCGACTCGCTTCGTAAATCGATCGAGACGACTGCGAACTGGAATAATTGGTATCACTATGCCGGAAAAGACTGGAACAAGATCTTGACGCCCCCCATGCTCGACGGGCGATACGACTCGGAGACAGGCGGGCGCAGCGTAGCGGAGCTTGCCCGCGAACAGAATGAAGACCCCTGGAATACTTTTTTTCAATTGGTCGCCGATCGCCGATATTTGTTGCCTGAAACGATGTGCGAAAGGAATAAGCAGCTCGCGCTGCGACAAGAATTTGTTTCGTTTTGCACTGGCGCAGGCAAAATCGAATCTGGCATCAAGTGTCATCCGCGCAACGACGCCGCGTTCGCCTATCTGTACCAACAATACGTTCGCAAGCAAAAAACGTTAAGCTTGGAACAGTTCGTCGCACAGGCCGCTTCCGTTGCTGCAAAGCAATTATCGATTAAAGACCGGGGCCGTATTGAGGTCGGAATGGCGGCCGATCTGGTTGCGTTTGACGCATTGGAGTTTCGACCGCAAGCGACCTTCGCCCATCCGACCGAACAGGCCGCCGGTATGAAATATGTCATCGTGAACGGAGATTTCGCCGTACGTGACGGAGCGTTTACGGATAAACCTCAGGGGAAAATATTGCGCGGCCCCGGCTATCAAACCCAGTTCGCTCCGGCGGAGCAAACGACCGGAATCGCAGCGCCCGAACTGGCGAAGGCGGATCAAGCGATGCGCGACTTTTTAAGTCAGTCTCCTATCGCCGGCGCCGCCGTGGCGATCACCGACCAAGGGAGACTTGTCTATGCGCGCGGTTTCGGCTTCGCCGATGTAGAAAAACGCGAGCCAGTTCAGCCTGATAGCTTGTTTCGCATCGCAAGCGTTTCTAAACCGATCACCGCTGCGGCAATCATGCAACTGGTCGATCGCAATCAGTTGTCGCTAGACGACCATGCGCTCGATCTGCTTCCGCACGAGCCGCTGATAGTCGAAGAAAAGACGTTTGACCAGCGACTGCGGCAGATTACGATCCGTCATCTGCTGCATCATAGCGGCGGGTGGGATCGCGACCAATCGGGCGATCCGATGTTTCAATCGCCGCGATTTCGACATCTGCTCGGCCCTTCCGCCCCGGTCGATAGCGACGGCGTCATCCGGGTCGTTCTGGGCAGGAAGCTCGACTTTGATCCAGGTTCGCGATACGCCTATTCCAACTTCGGTTACTGTTTGTTGGGGCGCATCATCGAGCAGATTACGGGACAAACGTACGAAAGGTACGTTCAAGACCAAGTTCTGGCGCCGCTCGGCATTCGGCAAATGCGAATCGGTGCGACGCGCCTGAGCGGGCGAGTCGCCGGCGAAGTGCGTTACTACGATCCGCGTCACGAATCGAGCGTTTTCGCCGTTGATTTGCGGCAAACGGTGCTGGCGCCTTATGGCGCGTGGAGCCTAGAAGCGATGGATGCGCATGGCGGGTGGATCGGATCGGCGGTCGACTTGGCTCGATTTGCGACAGCCCTGGATCAAACTGAATCTTGCCCAATTTTATCGGCCGCAGCGCTACGCGAACTTGACGCCCGGCCAGACGGAGCCGCAGGGCATGACGATCAGGGAAGCCCGAAAAACAGTTATTACGGCGGCGGCTGGGCGATACGCGTCGAGGATGACGGCCGACGGTATCGCGAGCATGCCGGCTCGTTGCCTGGTACCAATTCAATCGTCGTGCGTCGTACGGATGGGCGCAACTTGATCATTCTATTGAACGCACGTCATACGCCGACTACTAGCATGCCAATTATCTCGTTAAGCCGGCGTATCAATGCGCTGCTTGATACGATCGAAGTTTGGCCTCAAAAAGACCTGTTTGTCCGTGAAAAAAGGGCCTCTCCCACCAAGAGGCCCTAATCAGCGGCAGGCAGACCTGAACAAGCCGCTAGAGAATTGGAAAGACGTCCGGCGTTACGCCGCGGCGCCCGAGTCGGCCGGCTTGGCCGGAGGACGAAACTCAAACAACACGCTTAACAGGACCGGCACCAAGATCATGGTAAAGATGGTCGACACGACCAATCCGCCGACCACCACCGCGCCTAAGCCGCGATAAAGCTCGCTGCCTGACCCCGGCATCAGCACCAACGGCAGCATGCCGCCGACCGAGGTCAGCGTGCTCATTAAGATAGGACGAACCCGGCTCTGCACGCTTTTGGCAATCGCTTCGCGCGGGGTAAAGTGCGACGTATCTTCGCCTTCTTCCGAACGTCCTTGTAGAAAATTGATCGTTTGATAGACGATCAAAATCGCATTGTTCACCACAACGCCGGCCAAGATAACGAAGCCGAGAATCGTGAGGACGTCCATATTTTGAATTGGCATGTACGGATCGGCGACGCTCCAATGATGGACCAGCGCCAAGCCGCCGAACCCGCCCAACATGGCCAGCGGCACGCTGACCATAATCACCACCGGGTAAGTCCAACTCTGAAACAACACGACCATCAGCAAATAGACGATCAACAACGCGAGAAAGAGCGAACTGCTGAGCGTGCCGACCAACGATCCGTCTCCCATCAGCGCATTTTTGATTTGCGCCAATTGACCGGCGGAACCTGCCATTTGCACGTCGACGTCGGGCGGAATCGCGCCGTTTTCGCGCATTTGAGCGACCATTTCGTTCACTTGATCAATCGCCATCTGCAGCGGCAAACCGGTCGGCGGCGTCAGTTGCAAGGTAACCGCACGTTGACGATCGGCATGTTTGATTTGATCGGCCGCTTCAACGCGTTCGATCGTCGCCAGGCTTTGCAAGTCAACGACTCTTCCCTCAGGCGTCGCAATCGGCGAGTTGTGCAAGGCGTAAATCGGATCGCTCGCCAAAGCGTCTTCGGTCACGATCTTAAGATCTTTCAATTCTCCGCCGACGTCAAAAGCGCGAACCAGCATGATGCCGTCGCCGTTGGCGGCTACGGCTAAACCGAGATCGTGCCGCGACATGCCGACGTCTTGTAACCGTTCGTCATTGGGCGTGATTCGCAATTCCGGCGTCGGCAGCGAAAAGTTCGCCGGCTCGGGCGTGACCGACATCGGCCCATATTTTTGCATCAAACCGCCGAACAACGCGCCGGCGGAAGCTGAAACCTTGTCAAGATCATCGCCGATCAAGTCGATTTTGATCGCCGATCCGGTCGTTCCGCCGACCCGAAACAGCGGCAGCTGAAACGCAAAATTAATGACGTCGGGCGCGTTGGCGCCGGCGGCGGCCGCGTTTAACAGGGGCAACGCGTCGACCACTCGCTTTTTATCTTTAGAAATGCCGACCTGAAACACGCGTCCGTCCCAGGCCACCAAAAAATAGTGATCAAGCGGTGGGGGCAATACCTCGCCCTCTCCGCCGGGCCCCGGCATCGGTTGTCGTTGATCGTCGCCGTTCCAGGGTCCGCCGCGTTCAACCGCTTCAGCGCCAAATTTGTCGCCGGCGGCTTCCCACGCCGGCTTGATAACGCGTTCCATCCGGTCTCCCAACTCCGACAATTGGTCGACGTTATAGCCAGGCGGCGGAATCAACAGGCCGAAAACGATATTTCGATTGCCCAGCGGCAAATAATCGAGCGGGGGAATCAGCAGATAGGTTCCGACAATCGTCGCCGTCGCAAAGACGCCGATAACGGTCAATCGTGCGACCCAAGTGCCGGTCAAATGATAGACCAGACCGCCGACGATCTTGGGCAAGTTGGTAATCGAAGCGACTAGGCTGGCGCCGCGGCTTAACCAACTTTTTCGTCGTGCTGCCGGAGTGGACTCTTCGACCTGGGAGGGCGCCGTTTTTTTCCGCGTGGTCAACCACTGCCCAGCGGCGGAGGGAATGACGGTCGTCGAAACGACGTAGCTGACTCCGACCGCCGCCATGATCGCTAACGCAATATCGCGAAACAATTGTCCCGCTTGCTCTTCGATCAACAGAATCGGGAAAAAGACGACCAGCGTCGTTAAGGTCGAAGCGAGAACCGCTGAAGCGACCTCTTGCGTTCCTTCGATCGCCGCTTGCTGGGGCGGTTTGCCCATTTCCAAATGCCGGAAAATATTTTCGATGACGACGATTGCGTTGTCGACCACCATACCGACGGCGAACGCCATGCCGGCGAGCGAAATAATGTTCATCGTGCGTCCGAGCATCACCAACACGACCACGGCGACGACCGTCGAGATAGGAATCGCAATTCCGATGATGCCGATCGTGCGAAGCGATCGCAGGAAGAGCAACAAGGTCATAATCGCCAACAGACCGCCGACCAATATGTTGCTTTGCACCAGATCGATCGCGTCGACGACGTAGGTCGTCGCATCGTAAGTTTGCACCAGTTCAAACGTGCCGTCGATCCCTAACGACCTGGCTTCTTGCTCCAAAACGCCGCCAGGGGCGTTTAGCGCGTCGACCTCGGCGTTGATCGCGTTCATCGTCGCCAACAAGTTGCCGCCGCTTTCGAGCATGAAATTGAAAAACGGCATCCGCTGACCGCGAGCGCGGACCCACTCGGTCATCTCTTTGTGCGTTTCGACCACTTCGGCCACGTCGCGCAGATAAATCGGGCCGCTCGCCTCACGGCGAATGACTAAGCTTTCGACCCATTGCGCGTCGCGAAAGCGGCCTACAGCGCGCACTCGGATGTCGCTTTTTCCGTCAGGCAGTTTTCCGCCTGAGAAGTTGCCGTTGTTCATTTGCAACGCGTCGATCAGCTCGGCGTAGGTAATGCCGCGCTGCGCCAGTGCCGTCGGATCAACTCGGATCTGCACTTCCATCTCTCGCGCGCCACGAATACCGACTTGCGAAACGCCGTTGATCCGCTCGAAGCGAGGACGAAGCCGACGCTCCATAAAGTCGTAGAGAGTCGTCGCATCGAAGTTGGGGTCAGTCGACGCGAGCCCGATCCAGGCGATATAGTCGACCGATTCGGGATCGAAGTCTTCGATTTGCGGCTGATCGACTTCGGCCGGATAACCGGGGACTTCCGACAGCTTTTGATCGACCTCCGACATCGCTTCGTCGATGTTGGTGCCGGTCTGAAACTCGAGCCGAATTTGGCCGCTTCCCGGTTGGCTTAAGCTGGTCATCGAAACCAGCCCCGCCAGATCGCCCAGGCGCTGCTCTTGCTCTTCGATGACGTCGCTTTCGATCTCTTGCGCCGAAGCGTTTTCCCAATAGGTACTGACGGATATGACGACCGATTGCACCTCGGGCGTCATTTGAATCGGCACGCGCGAAAAAGCGATAATGCCCGCCAACACCGACAGGATGACGCCGACCGCAACGGTAATAGGCTGCTTGACCGCCATTTGAATAAGGTTCATCGGTAGCGTCCTCGCAAAGAGTGCGTAGCGCGTTGACTTCCGTCGGAAATTAGCGCGGTTGTCGTTCGATTTTCGCTTCGGCCTGCAGCGCCGGCGCCGTAACTTTGGTAATTGCGATTGGGGTTCCCGGCAAAATCCGTTCATTCCCCTCGATAATGACCATGTCGCCGGGGGTTAAGCCGATCGCTTCGACCACGACCCAACGCCCGGTTTCAAATTTAACTTTGACCGGCTGCCGGACGGCCGTCGTCCCCTGATCGCCTTCGACCGCCTTATAGACGAACGTCGAGCCCGCCGAACGAACGATAGCGTCTTTAGGTACGGTCAAATCTTCCTGTTTCGGCCCAATCGGCAACCAAGCGTCGACCGACATGCCGGGAGAAAGTTCGTTATTCGGATCGTCGAGAGTCAGCACGAACTGGAACGTCCGCGTACGTGGATGCACCTGATTGACCCGCTTCGTCGCGGCGGCGACGAAGTGTTTGTCGGAACCGACAATTTTTACGGCCGATTGATCGGCGTACTGGCTTAAGACGCCTGCATATCGTTCCGGAATTTCGAGCCAGGCTTCGATCTGGCCGGTCGAAACCAACGTAATAAAAGGCTCGCCTGCCCGGATCCATTCGCCCGGTTCGGTATGACGCTCGATCACTTGGGCGTCGTATGGGGCGCGTACGGTGGTATCGTCAAGGCGAACCTGAATCAGCTCGATCTGCCGTTTGATCTCGTCGATACGCCGCTGATCGGTCGCCAGGCGCGCTTCGGCCACGGCGACTTCGGTTTCGTTATGCTCATGTTCTTGTTTCGAGATCGCATTGCGGCCGACTAAATTATGCGAGCGATCTAAGTCGAGTTTGGTTTGTCGCAATTCGGCGTCGCGTTGGGCGACCAACGCTTCGGCCGTGAGCAGCATCGCTTGCATTTCGCCTTGTTGCGCTTCTAATCGACGCGAGTCGACCACGGCGATGACGTCGCCTTGTTTGACCGCGGCGCCTTCGCGCACGGTTACCTCTAATACGCGACCATCTTCCAGGGCGGCGACGCTGCCGCGAGCGATCGCACGCAGACTTCCCGTAAAGCGATGGTGCGGTTGAACTTGTCGTAACTCGGCCGGCGTGGCTCGGACCGACACCGGCGGCATCTGCGCCCATAGGTTAGTCGCACTGAGCACGATTACGGCGGCGATGGTTATCGTACTGCGTTGCATGAGGGAAATCTCCAGGTTTCCAGTAGACCAGTCGTCTCAAGTTGGATGCAGCAAAACGCGATAGGTTTCACCCACGCGGAGGAATTAACACGTCAAACACGAAGTGCAGGAACTCATCGATCGGAGCGACGTCGTTATTGATCTGAACGCGAATCAAGACTCCTTCAAACGCGGAGATCATGAAGTCAGACAACGCTTCCGCATCTTGGTTCGGATCGATTTCGCCAGATTGTTGGCCTTCGCGCACGCACTGGGCGATGATCGAACGCCACTGGTCCCAGCCGCAACGAACGGCCGACTGCATCGGCTCGCTCAAAGTGCCGATCTCCAGCGCCAACTTCGAGATCAAGCACTCTCGTCGAAAACCTACTGATTGCAGGTGGTCTCTGGCCCAGACGTAATAGCCGCGGAGGCGCTGGCCTGGGGTCTGCGAGCGATCCGATAAGCGTTGACGGAGCGCTTGAATGTTCTCGTCGACCGATTTCTCAATTACCGCGATACCAAGTTCTTCCTTCGATTTGAAGAAGTGATAGAACGACCCCTTGGGCACTCCCGCTTCTTTGAGAATTTCATTGAGACCGGCGCCGTTATAGCTTTTGGCGATCATCGCCTCGCAACCGGCCTCAATGATATTTTGTTTTGTTTCGCTATACCTTTTACATGCAGTCCGCGCGACAATATAGTAGACCAGTCGTCTCAAGATGGCAACCTGATTTATTCACCGTATTTACCGCGAGTTAAGGACCGCCTGTCGCTAAATCTGATTTCGGCTTCGATTTCCAGATTTCCGCTGCTTGCTTCGTCGGTCTGCATCGGCGAATCAACAAGGATTCGCCTGTTTCAACCTCAGCATTTCGCCCAAATCTGGAAATCTCGGCCATGAAATCGGTATTGCAACCGGCTCTACTTCTTAGGCAAGGGAGACTTCAGAAATTCGAGTAAGTTGGCCATCTGAGCCAGATTGATCTCTTTTTCTAACCCCTCAGGCATCAGCGATTTGTCGCTGGTCTGAAAGAGATCAATTTCGCTGCGGGGGGTTTCTTGCAATTTGCCATCGGCCAGTTGCAGCACGATTGAATCGGACGATTGATCCGCGACCACCCCGCTGAACGACTGACCGCCTAGGGTCAATATCTGGCTCGCCGCATAGCGCGGTTCTACCTTGCCGCTAGGGTTGAGAATGTCGTACAGGATCGCTTCGCGCGAACGATTCAACGAGTCGGCCAAGTCAGGGCCGACGCTGCGCCCTGACTCTTCGGTCGGCACATGGCACTTGGCGCAGTTTTTCAAAAATACTTCGCGCCCCGCCGCTGCGCTGCCGATGGTGCGCGCCGCCGCGGCGTATTGCGCTAAGACTGAATCGCGATCGGACGAGGCCGCTTTGCCAAAAATTTGGCTGGCCGCCGCACGAATCTTTTCGTCGCGATGCTCATGCAAGGCGCGTTGTTGATCTAAGCTGACGACCGAGGCCGAAACTTCGCCGGCTTTGATCGCGTCGAACAGCGCGGCGACGCCTAATTGATTTTTCAGCAAATGCGTCAGCGCCGCAGCGTGCGCTTGCGGCTCCATTTCGGCCCAGGCCGAAAGCAGAACTTCCGCTCGCTTTTCGTTCAAACCGCCTCCCAACGCATCGATCGCAGCCAATTGCACTTGCGGGGGAAAGCTGGGGTGCAGCATATCGGCGAAAAATTCTTCTTCAATCGTGCCAAGTCGGGCGAGCAGCAAGATCGATTCGCGACGATCGGCCAACGGCGTTTTATCTTCCAGCGCTATCTCAGACAGTTCTTCCGACAATTTGTCCCACTGCGCCGCATCTTGCTGCAACAGCGCTCGGAATTTACCGTTATGGTTCAGGCCGTCCGCCAAACCGGCCAGCAACACAATTTTCGTGTGCGGGCTTGCGCTCTTCAGCGCAAGTTTCGCCAGTGTGGCGGTTTCGGCTTCGTCTTTTCGGGCGCCGACCACCTTTGCCAAACGCTTGCGCATGGCGTCCGGCGCATCATTATCGGCAAGTTTCGCTAAGATTTCGCCGCTGCAACTTTCGGTCGAGGTCATGATGGCGTCGGCAAAATTCGGGTCGCCCCCGTCGCTTGCCGCCAACGCCGCCAAGGCGTCTACACGTCGCGAATCGTCGGTCGTCCCCAACGCCAGAGCCAGCTGATAACGAACGTAGCGATCTTCATCGCGTACAAGCGGCAGTACGGCGGTCAGCAAGTCCGGCGTCTCTTTCCATTGGCGACCGGCTAATTGCAGCGCCGAGGCTCGTACATGAGGGTTCTTGTCGGCAAGCGCCAGCTTCAGGAGAGACGGGTTTAAGCTGTCGATACCGGCCAAGGTCCACAAGGCGTGCAAGCGAGCCAAATCGTAGTCGCTCTCGCGCAGTAGCTTCTCGATTTGCGGGGCTGCGTCTTTGTTTTGTTTTTCGACCAACAGTTGTTGGGCGAGACGGCGCCGCCAGCCGTTGGTGTCGGCAAGCATCGCTACCGTTTCAGCGGTGGTCTTCGGAGCGACGTAGGGACGCGTCTCCGATTTATTTTCGGCGACGATCCGCCAAATGCGCCCGAGATCGTCTCCCGCACGCCAATCGATCTGGGCGGCGATTTCCGGCGGCAAAAATTTCGGATGCTCGACCCACAAACGATACATGTCGGCTAAGTAGAGATCGCCGTCAGGTCCGTTGGACAAACTTGCGGGGCGAAACCACGTATCGCTAGACGCCAAAAAGTCGGCGTCTTCGCGCGCTCGTTTCGATACCAAACGGGGACCGTCGCGCGTGACGATCGCCCGCGTGACTAAATGCCCAATCGGTTCGCAAGCAAAAACGCTATCGACCATCGCCGGGCCTAACGCGTCGCCGACGTAAGCGGTGGTGCCGCAAGCCGACGTATGCGTCCCGGCATGCGATAACCAGTTGCTTTTCATCTTGACCAGCGGAAAAACCTTGGAATCGCCTCCCGAAGGAGCGACGTCGTACTGCTTATCAAGGATGGGCGAAAAGCGGTTACGTTTCATCTCATCGTACGTCAACGGCGCGGCCATAATCGGATTGCGATTGGTGCTGAACAGCCGATCGCCCCAGGCCGTGATCGTATTGCCGAATTGTCCTGTCCCGCTGGCAGGCCCAAACTCGCGCGTTAGCGGATCGAACCAGAATTCGGTACGCGGGATCGCGACCGGTTCAGCTTCGCTTCCGCCAGGCGTAATCTTGCCGACGCCGTAATTCAAATAAATTTTATTGTCTAATCCCCAGCGCGGGTTGCCGATTTGCATTTGCGGATGAGCCGGCTTGAACCCAGCGAATACGACCTCGCGCGAGTCGGCGACTCCGTCATTATCGGCATCGGTCAGCAGCAAGACTTCCGTCTGAGCGCAAGCCAATATTCCGCCGGCATACGGCATCAGACTGTGGCAAAAGTTCAACTGATCGGCGAAAACGGTCCGCTTGTCCATCTGGCCGTCGCCGTCGGCGTCTTCCAGCAAAACGATTCGAGAAAGCGG
>JBITAD010000328.1:0-2957 GCA_044439945.1 Blastopirellula sp. JB062 | reverse complement strand
AGGATGAGTTGTGGAAAGCGGGACGTCGTCCCGCCGCACGTGCCGCCCGGCAGTCAGGTTTATCAGTCGCTATCGGGCAGTTACGAGTGTCGCGTGGTCGGCATGTTGCCGTCGGAAGAAACGCCGCGAGTCTCTTCGCTGGTTCATGACGTTAAGATCGCCGATGCGACGAAATATTTCACGACGACGACCATTTATTTATCGCCCGAAGGAAACGATCTTTTTTCGTTTCGCTTGCCGGCGGAATCGGAGCTGATTTCTGCGGCCATCGAAGGCAATATCGTCTCAGCCGTCGACGACGACAAAGGCCAGCATACGATCGCCCTGCGATCGCGCTCGTTGCCGCAAAGGTTGCAAATTGCTTACGTTCGTTCGACTTCGACCAACGTGATGCGTCCGCTGGAAGCGCTAAAGGTCGATTCGCGCTCTACCTCGCCGGTTCCTCATTGGCGAATTTCGAGTCAGTCGCCGCTGGAGTGCGATTTTGATCCGCTAACCGAAATTGAGTGGCGGACGGCGCGATTTAGCGAAGCTTGGCGCAGATGGAATCGTACGATTCGCGACAGCGCCGCGACGAGTGATGAAATTGATGAGTGGAAAAAACGACGCTTGCAAAATGCGGACGTCGCTTGGCATGCGTTGGCCGATGCGATCCGCGACCAACCGGGAGAGCGTTTTGTGCCGGCCAACTATTTTCGCGAGGTCACCGCTGGGGGCGAACTGCCGGTATTCAAGGCTGAAGTCGCCAAAGCCGGTTTAAAGCCGACGCTGCCCGCAGGCAGTTGGAAATACGTCCGCTTTGGTGAGGCGGACGTCGTCGATCTCTATTTTAAACCGAAGGGGTGGACGCTCGACTGGCGGCGTCCCTTGCTGTTTGCGGGCGGCTTGCTAGCGTCGCTTGCCTTGTTCGGCTTGCTTTGGCGGCGTCCTGAATGGGGCGCCCTTTCGACCGGTTGGATGTCGCGCTGGCCGCACGCGTTGGGGGCGGTCGCAGGCATCGCCTGGGGACTTTTTTTACAACCGGCGTTCTTGGGTTGGATCGTCGCGGCCGTCTTCGTTTTAGCCGCCTCACCGATACGTTTGGGTAGCGTCAACGGCGTAGAATCGGGCAAATCGTTCTTCGGTAAGTTAGATCGCAGCGCGCATAAAATGCGTCGCTAGCATCGATTTGTCGAGAAAACGAGAACCTTGATCGTCAGGGTTGCCGATACTTCATCTTGGCGAATCTGGGCCTATTTGTTACCGTACCTGCTTGAAATTTTTCATGCGGCGAACGACAAGTCGCCTACCAATGATGCTGGCTTACATGGAAGGAGGCCGGAATGATTCAGTCTGGACTACAAGACCTGCCGGTACACATTCGCTGGATGATCCGTCGCGATATGTCGGAAGTATTGCAGATCGAACAGGCCAGCTTTGAATTTCCTTGGTGCGAGGATGACTTCATCCAGTGCCTTCGCCAGCGCAACTGCATCGGCATGGTGGCCGAGCATGACGAGCGCATCGTCGGATTTATGATTTATCAGCTTCATCGCACCCGGTTGCATGTGATGAATTTCGCCGTCGATCCGACATGTCGAAGAATGGCGATCGGGTCGCAGATGGTCGCCAAGCTGGCAAGTAAGCTCTCGCCGCATCGTCGCTCGCAAATCTTATTGGAAGTGCGCGAAACGAATCTCGACGCTCAGCTATTCTTCCGAAAAGAAGGCTTCAAAGCGATCTCGGTTTTGCGCGACTTCTACGAAGACACGACCGAAGACGCTTATCTCATGCAATATCGCTTCCAACAGCCGGTCGAAACGGAAGAACCTTCGCGAATCGCACGCCTGGCGGGTTAAACTCGCTTCAAAGCATTTCAACGAATGGAAGACGCGCCTGCCGAGGCGCGTCTTTTTTTGTTGATTGGTCAATTACGGATTTTATTTAGAAGAATCCTAGGCGGAGATTCGTAACGTGCCGATCGATCTGATTTTGACGGTCGCACGGAGCGAAAAGGGGACGAATTGGGGCACGGCGAACCGCATAAGTGGCATTTTGAAGCGTAGATTTTTTTAGCGACTCTTCGTGGGGCTCCCTTGCGGTCTCCTGCCCAAAGTCGCGACGCTTCGAGTCGCCGCGATGCGAGCGGCACGGTATGGCGTACGCCTCGTTTTGACGAAAAAAAGATTCATGCTCCGCGTAGTTGAAATCAACGACATCGAGGCTTTGACGACGATCCGAGCCAACTGGCGCAAGCTTTGGTTAGAGACTCCGCACGCCAGTTTCTTTCAAACGCTGGAATGGCTTCGCATCTATTGGCGTCACTTCGGCCGGCGCCAACGACTCCGCGTTTTGACGGTCTTAGAAGGGGACCGCATGATCGGGATCGTCCCGCTTGTCATCGTCAACGAACGCACCCGCTTAGGAGCGATGCGGGTTTTGACCTACCCGCTTTCGGAATGGGGAAGCAGTTACGGGCCGCTCGGAATGGAGCGTAGTAAAGCGTTGAGCGCCGCTTGCCGACACATTCGAGAAACGCGTCGCGATTGGGACCTATTCGATCTGCGGTGGCTTTCGGTCGAAGATGTGGAAGAGGACCTGACCTACGGCGCTATGGCCGGCGGCGGACTGGTCGCCCAGCGAGGCGTTTGGAACGAAACCTCTTTGATCGACGTGCCCGATACGTGGGAGAAATATCTGGCCTCGCGCAGTCCCAAGTTTCGTAGCGAAATACGCCGCAAGACTCGCCGCATTCAGCGACAAGGACGCATGGAACTGGTTCGTTATCGTCCCGCAGGCTTAGTTGCCGGCGATGGCGATCCGCGCTGGGATCTCTACGGTCAGGCGTACCACATTGCGCTCTCTAGCTGGCAAGGCTCGTCGACTAGCGGAACGACGTTGTCGCATCCGTCTGTGAGCGGCTTTTTTCGCGAAACTCACAAAATGGCGGCGGAATTGGGCATGCTAGACCTTTGCTT
>JBITAD010000327.1:0-2970 GCA_044439945.1 Blastopirellula sp. JB062 | reverse complement strand
AGCGAGATCGCGGCGCCGGCGACAACGACGAGCGTTACGGCTACGAACAGCCCATACCCGGCGAGAGACGCAATGCCTAGCGCGCCGACGGCCACGCCGATCGCAAGTTTCGTCCAATGTTGTGTGATAAAAAGCATGGCAATCGGTCCTGCAACAAGTTGGTCTTTGCGCGGCGCATTGCGACGTCGGCGCTTAGCGGTTCTGACTATTCGATCTGCGGCGAGATATGTCTCGCTGGAGTTTTGCGAATTGGGCCATCACCGAATCGACGACGTTATCAGCGCCCATGCTATTGGCGGTCGTCGAATCGCGAACCACCGTATTGGTTCCGACCGATGTCGAGGAGAGCGACTGATCGGCCGCGACGGATCGATCGGCCATTCCGCCCGATTGCCGTTCGAGCATCGTTCGCATCGATTTCAACTCGGTCGACCATTCGGCGCGTTCGGCGGCGATTTCTCTCTGTTGGCGATCGACGGTCGCGGTCAGTTCGGCGGCTCGGTTGCGAACGCGGGCCAATTCGTCTTCCAGTTCGATAAACTGGTCTTCGCCCCCTTCGGCGACATAGGCCCCCGTTTCGCCGTACTGTTGTTGTGCGTCGAGCAGTTCGATTTTGGCCGCAGCCAGTTGTTGTTTGAGATGGGCGATTTCGCCGCGGCTTTCTTCCAACTCGCGCGCCGCCGGCCTAGCCGCTTGTAATTGTTGCGATAGATCCGCATTAATTTTCTCTAGCTCCGCCAAACGCTCTAGGCTCGATTGCGCGGCGTTCTGCTGAGACTTCCATTGTTCGACTTCGGCGCGGGCCGCTATTAGCTCTGACTGGGCGTCGCCCAAGCTTTTTTCTCGTTCGGCGATCGCTGCTCGCAACTGTTTAAGTTCCGCGGTGTTGCGAGCCGCCGCATCGGCGTCGACAGACGCTTGAGCGGCGGTTTGCGACGCCGTTTGCGAGCGGCGCTCGAATTCTGCGGATAGGTTGCCCAACTCGTCGACGAGTTCTTCGACAAACTGCTCGAGCCCTTGATTATGGGCTTTCAGTTGGTCGAGCGCCTCTTCCAGGGCGGGGTACCCTACCTGGAGCAACTGTTCTGGATTCGCAGTCACGGCGATTCTTCTTCCCACCCAGGCGTGATCGATTCGTTCGCTCGCTCTGACTTGGCAAGCTTCGTATGAAAAGCGTTAGAAGCGACGAGCCGCCTCCATGATTGATAAGGGATTTATCGCGAACGGTCGGCTGCGACCTTCGCCAACTGAAAAGTAGGTCGAAATCGCACCGCAGGCAAAGAAACGTGGTAACGAAAGTTTATTTTTTCCAGTCGAGGGGAGGTAATCGATTGATTCGATAGATCCCCTGCAATTGGCAAAATCGGCTGCCCCCATTTTTCTTTCGCGGGAAAGCATGTTAGGGTTAAACGAGTATCGAAAGCTGATGTACTTAGTCGCAGGAGCCCTTACGGATGATTCGTCTCACCTTGATTCCCGCCATTCTCATGGCATTTGTCGCTTCCTTTGGCGCAGTAGACGACGCCCATGCTAAATCAGCCGAGCCGTCGTGCTGCGCCCCGGAACCGGTCGCATGTTGCGAAGTTCCCTGCATCAAATATCGCGATCACCGCAAGTTGTTCGCCCGCCGGAACTGCGGCACGTGCGCTCCGCCGGTCAAAATGGTGCTGTTGGTCGAAAAGCCTTGTACCGATTGTGCGTTTGAAGTGCCGGTCTGCGTGCCCGCCTGTTGCGAAGGCGTTCCGACGGTTTGCAGTCGGTCGGGCATCTTAGGCCGCCAGATTGTCGAATACGAATGGTGCTGCGGTTTTCGGATTCGCATGGTATTCAAGCGGCACGGCGATCTGGTCGTCCACTCGTATTACTAACGGTCCGCCGCCCCACCGCGCGGCGCCGCAACTCGAAAAACGTCCAACCCCGTCCTCATACGACGGGGTTTTTCTTTGCCGCAACCCGTCGATAAAGATTAAGATGGAAGGCTAGAAACGTCGCAAGTCTCTCCTGGTATTGAGGGCGTTCTTGATGAGCAAAAAATCGAAATCGCTTCGTAAGTCAAAGTCTTCTCAGCATCGCGCTGGCAACGGCCCCGATTCGCGCACCGCCGACTCGATGACGATTTTTTGGATGCTGTGCGGAGTAACCACCTTGTTAGCCGAGATCGCGATCATCGGTCTGCTGGGTTACGTCTGGGCAAGCGACCAGCCGTCGATGCAACTCGAAGCGATTGCGATGTTGCTCTTGATGGTCTCGATGGTGACCGGCACGATCAGCGTGTTGTTGATTCCGATCGTTTTGCAACAGCGCCGAGCAGCGCCTCCCAAAGCGATTGTGCGCGGGATGTTGATCATCGGGCTATTGCCCTGGGTCGCTTTTTTCGTGCAGATCGGAAGATAGTTAAGACTACAGCCGGTTTCAAAACCTCATTTCGACTTCGATTTCCATAACCTGCTTCGACCTCCTTGCATTTCGCCAACCGCGGCTACTTTCCTTTTTGGCCGAGGTCTTTTTCTTCCTTCTCTTTGAGTTGCTGCAAAAAGCCTTTGGGACGCAAGTCGGCCGGTTCAAAGCCGGCGTCAAGCAGCGCTTGGTAAGAGACCTGCAAGGCGGTCGCCGGTTGACCATTTCGCTCTGACAGATAATTGGCGGCGAAGAAAGCGGTTCGCCCCGATTTGCTATAGGTGTAAACCTCTTTGCCGGGCGGAAGCGAAGCGACGATCTTACGGGCAGTCGGGTCAAAACCGATTTGGGAAAATGGAGCTAAGATCGCCCCTTCAAGATGCCCTTTTTTCCATTCGACAAGCTCTCGAACGTCGAGCAAGACGGCTTCTTGCTTTTTAAACTTTTCCAACACTTTTTTCAGGTCTTGCGCCCACGCGCTATTGGCCGAGACGCCCAGTAGTACGACTGCGAAAAGCGTGATTATCGTGCGATTCGTCATCCGGCGTATCCTCTGCATAATCGGTATAAAAA
>JBITAD010000326.1:0-2980 GCA_044439945.1 Blastopirellula sp. JB062 | reverse complement strand
CAAGAGTGAATTTGATCTCTTGCGACTCGCCGTCATCCGTCAGCCGCAGGGCAGTGGCGTCGGCGACGCGTTTTAAAATTGCCGGGTCGTCAGCGTAGGGACCTTCGGAGAAATAGAGATTCAGCAGTTTGGGGTTTTCGCTTTCGACCAACCACAAAAAGTGAGCGCGAACCGGCGCAACGATCGCTAAAATCAATAGCGTCGCCGCAAAGGCGCTTAGCATCTTTCGCAACATCGATGGTTCCTTCGCCAATAAATAAGGGTAAGCACAGAGATCTAGTCTTGGTTTAACTAGATCTTAGGGTGCGGGGGAGACGGATTGAAAGTGAGGTTCAGCCGGGCTGGCGACTAAGTGCTGGCGAGGGCTTGTTGAGATTAAGTCTCACGTTAATAGCTTATCAGTTCCGCGAGCTTCGTCAATTGCTGCAGACAGAAAATTGCCCCCCCTACCTCTCTCTTTTCCCAAAGAGGCTGCGAAACGGCCCACTATCGAGCTGGTCCGCTTGCTTTACGCGAGGCTCGCAGATAGCCTATCGAGAATCGATCTCATATTTTGCCTAGCCGATCAATCGCCTAATTCGTGCCTTGAAATTTTGTTTTCGGGATGCGTTTGGCGCTCTAAGAAAGGGTCATTTTATGACTGCCCGAGCTATCTTTCTGCTCCTGATTTGTGCGGGGCCTCTGGATGCGGCCGAATCGAACTCCGACGCAACAACTGCCGCCCAAATGTTGGCCGATGCTCGTGATTCGCGAATTACCTGGAACGGCATGCCTGGTTTTACCGCCGAGTTGGTCGTCTCTTTGAACGGCCGCAAGGAAACAGGCAAATTAGATGTGACGGCTTCAGGAGACGTGGCGATCGATGGCATCACGCTCAAGGAAGATCGGAGCGTCGGACGAGCGCTTCAATCGTTGATCGCGCACCGTTTTCGAGACGAAGCGAACGAGTTGGGAGAAGAAGCCAACTTCGATCCTCATGATTCTGGAACCGCGCTCGGCAAGCTGATTTCGCAAAGCGGCGGTGCGATGGAGAGCCAAACGCGAGTTCAAGATGGGGGTCATACGCGAAGTGATTCGCCGTTCGCCGAACGGTTCGTTCACGATTACCGTTCTCAGCGCGTATCGTAACCCGGAAGGAAAATATTTGCCGCAAGTGTTTACCATTAGTAATTGGGACGCCGAAGGCAATTTGACCACGAGCGGTACAGTTGAAAATCTTTGGCAAAGAGTCGGTGATTGGGATCTGCCGGTTCGTCATACGGCCATTCGTACGTCAAGCGGCGGCGAGCGTAAGGTCGTGCGTGTTGAATTCAATAACGTACAGTTAAAAGCCAAGTAGCCTAAAGCCTGTTTCAAAATCTCATTTCGGCTTCGATTTCCAGATTTCCGCGAGACTTGCTTCGTCGGTCTGCTTCAGCGAATCGTAGAAAATTCGTTTGCTTCGACCTCCTTGCATGTCGCCAAGATCAGAAAATCTCGGGCACGAAATCGGTTAGGGAAACCGGCTCTAACGGTTCGCTAGTTTGGCCCATCAAAGTGATTCCACTCCTTTTTTCTGCGCGAGAGACGACATGCATGCGGCATCTTGTTTGATTCTTTTGACTGCATTGACGGCCGGCGGCGACAATTGGCCTGCTTTTCAAGGCGCTGGAGTCAAGCCGCCTGCGGCGGAGCAGTTGCCGCTAACATGGTCTCCTGAGAGCAATATCGCTTGGACGATCGACTTACCCGGTTATGGTCAATCGAGCCCGATCGTTTGGAACGGCAAGATTTACGTAACGTCGGTCGAAGGGCCTAACAAAGAGACGAACATCGTTACTTGTTGGAATCTCGCTGATGGCGCGCCCTTGTGGCGAAAAGATTTTAAATCATCTCAACCGATAAAGAGCAGCAATTACGTCAGCCGCGCGGCGCCGACTCCGGCGGTTGACGCATTGGGCGTTTACGCCTTTTTTGAGAGCGGCGACGTTATCGCATTGTCGCATGACGGCGAGGAATTCTGGAGCAAGTCGTTAATCGCCGAATATGGCGAAATGAAGTCGAATCACGGTCTCGGCGCATCGCCGGCGCTAACTGATAAAGCCGTCGTATTGTTGGTCGAGAATGACGGACCTTCGTATCTAGTCGCCTTAGACAAAAAATCAGGCGCGCCGATTTGGAAGACCGATCGCGAAAGCCGCATTAGCTGGAGTTCGCCTCGTTTGATTGCTAGCTCTAGCGGGCCGCAAATCGTCGTCAGTAGCAACGGTTCGGTCGACGGCTATGACGCCGCCCAAGGAAAACGTCTGTGGTCGATTGGCGATCTCGGCGGCAATACGACCAATACGCCGATGCCGTATGGCGAAGGTCGTTTTTTGGTCGGTGCGGCCGCCGGGCGCGGAGGCGAATCGAGCGGCGGCGCCAAACGATCGAATATGGCGATTCGTTTGCACGACACGGACGAAGGACCGAACGCCGAAGTCTTGTGGCGCAACGAAAAAGCGAGTTCCTCCTTTAGTACCCCGATCGTTCATGAAGGCGTCGCTTATTGGATCAATAAAAGCGGCGTCGTCTTCGGCGTTGACGTTGAGTCGGGCGAAACTCTCTTCACGCAGCGGTTGGGACACTCCTGCTGGGCGACTTCGTTGGGGATCGGCGAGCGGGTGTATTTCTTTGGCAGAGAAGGAAAAACGACCGTCGTCAAAGCTGGTCCTGAGTGGAAAGTCCTGGCTGAAAATACGTTGTGGAGCCAGGAAGAGGAAGCGCCGGAGAAAGAAGCTGCCGCAGGCGAAGGAGAGCGACAGGAAAGCGGGCCTCCGTCAACGTCGGCTAGCCAAGTGCTATATGGATATGCCGCCGTGCCCGGAAAATTGTTGTTTCGGACCGGTCCCAAACTATACTGCGTCACTCCATAAAGTTTGCCGGCTGATATACGTCACAGCGAGTCGGCGTTATCGTCGCCGCTCGTCCCGTCGTTCTCACCGATGTCAATCACGTCGGC
>JBITAD010000325.1:0-2981 GCA_044439945.1 Blastopirellula sp. JB062 | reverse complement strand
GATGACCCGAACTGCAAACACAACCAAACTCCGCAAGCGTCGCAATCAAGCTCGACCCGACGCTAGATCGGCCGCATGAAAGAAAGGAGACAACCATGACGCTTCGATCGATCATTTGGAACGAACTGAGATCGCGTCCGTCGACCGTCATTTCCAATAGCTTGGCGATTCTATTAGGAGTCGCCGCATTGGTCGCGATACGCCATGTGACGGTTCATTCCGAGAAAGAGATATCGGACCAATTGACCAGCCTGGGAGCGAACATCTTGATCCTCCCTCAAGAGGCGACGCTGCAAAATTATTACGCTGCGGACCAAAACGGCGGTACGCTGCCCGAAGAGCATGTCGCCGATATCTATTTGGCCGGCTTGCCCGGCATCGAGCAAGTTTCGCCGCGACTCAACGCGACGGTCGACGTCGACGACGCGGCGATCACGCTGACCGGCATTTTGCCGCAATCGGAAGTTGCGGCGCTGTCAAAATGGCAAACGACGATGTTGACGGCCCCGGTCGCGGCGTCTTGTTGCCAAAAGGCGTCGGTCGGCGGCGGCTCGAATCTCGAATCGCCTGACGCGCTGGTTCAATATCGCGCGATCGAAAACTTGCAGGAAGATCAGGTCGTGCTCGGCGCCGACGTCGCCGAGCGGATTAAACGATCGCCCGGCCAAAAGCTGGAAATGCTCGGCGAAAAGTTTACCGTCCTCGGCGTATTGCCGCCGACCGGCACGATCGACGATTCGCGGGCGTTTACTCATTTGCATACGGTCCAACGTCTGACCGACAGCGGCGCCATTTGCAACGCGATCGAAGTGATCGGCTGCTGCGAAGACGCGGCCGGCAATTTGGTTCCTGAATTACAACAGTTGTTGCCCAACGCGAAAGTCGTGACGATTTCGCAAGTGGTGCAAACCCAAGTCGGCGTCAATCGTTTGATGGCCAACACGTCATGGATCATTTTGGGCGTGATGATCGTCGTGGGAGGCGCCGGACTGGCCGGAGCGATCGCCGCGAACGTGCGTGAACGCCGCCGCGAAATCGGCACGTTGTTGGCCTTGGGCGCGACCCCGGCCAAGATTCAAAAACTGTTTTTGGGCAAAGCGCTCGTGCTGGGCGTCTGCGCCGGAACGCTGGGCAGCGCGACCGGGCTGATCGCGGCCGTTATCGCCGGCCCCGCCTGGGCGGGCGTTTCGATTACGCCGCTGCTGGGCACGTCGTCGCTGGCGATCGCCTGCGCTACGCTTGTGGCGTTGCTGGCCGCTTGGTGGCCTGCGCGACAAGCGGCTCAACTTGATCCTTGCCTTTGCTTTAAGGAGGTTTAACGCATGATTCGACTCGAAAACGTCGCCAAACGCTACTCGCGACAAGGCCATACGATTGAAGCGTTAAACTGCGAATCGCTCTCGATCGACGCCGGCGAATATGTCGCGATCGTCGGTCCCAGCGGCAGCGGGAAGACGACTTTGTTATCGACGCTCGGCGGCATGCTCGCCCCATCGACGGGGCGCGTTTTGCTGAACGACGTTTCGCTTTACGAGCAAACCGCCGCCGGCAGATCCGCCATTCGCGGAACTCAAATGGGGTTCGTTTTTCAAACGTTTAACTTGATTCCCTATTTAACCGCGCTGCAAAACGTTCAAATCCCGCTTAGCCTGCAAGGGGTGGCGGCGGCCGAACAACAAGCTCGCGCCGCAGCGATTCTTGACCGGTTCGGCCTGTCGCAGCGGTTGCATCATCGCCCGACCGAGCTAAGCGTCGGTCAGCAACAACGGGTCGCATTGGCGCGCACGCTGATCAATGATCCGCAACTGATCTTGGCCGACGAACCGACCGGCAACTTAGATCCGGCAAGTCGCGAGGTAGTGCTGCAAGCTTTCGACCAATGTCATGCGGAAGGTCGCACGCTGGTCGTGGTGACGCATGACATGGACGTCGCCCGCCGCGCCTCGCGTCAAATGACCTTAATCGACGGGACGATCGTCGAATCGGAATCGATCGTCCTCGACCGATCGTTACGCCAATCGGCGTAACGATCAAACGCCTTACGTCTCTCTCCCCCCCTTTATTTTGAAAGTATGCCATGAAAGATTTTGCCCGTGGACGGCTGCGCCCCAATTGGCTTGGGAGCGCCGTCGCGTTGGCGACCCTCGTCGCAGCGCTGGGTTGCACAAGCTCCGCTCCTTCCGCCCACGACGATGATCATGCCGGTCACGAAGGTCACTCGCACGATCATGCGCATCCGACCGAAGGTCCCCATGGCGGCGAATTGATCGAACTTGGCTCCGAAGAATATCACGCCGAACTGGTGCATGACGAGATGTCGGATAGCGTGACGATTTATCTGCTTGATTCTGCGGCGAAAAAGAAGATCGCCATCGAGGCGACCGAATTGAGCGTGAACCTGAAACTGGACGGCAAAGGCGAGCAATTCAAGCTAGTCGCAGACCCTGATTCCGACGATCCCGCCGGCAAGTCTTCGCGTTTTACGTCGACAGACGCCCGCCTGGCGGATCAGTTGCATCACGAAGAAGGAGACGCTCAATTGGTCGTGTCGATCGACGGCAAGCAATATCGCGGGGCTATCGCCCACGACCACAGCCATGACGGCCACGATCATTGAATCGAAGTTCAATCTACCCGCCGGCAAATAAAAGAAGACGCGACGAAAGGTTCGTCGCGTCTTCTTTTTTGGAATCGGAAGTCGGTCGTCAAATCGCAAACGGCCGGCGCTCTAGCGATACTTCGGTTTGAGCATGCTCTTTAAAACTGCGTTGAAGACGTCCTTGGATCGCTTCGCCCAGGTTGCGTAAGACGCCGTCATATTCGACCACCTTGTCGATACCGCAAAACTTGCCAAAGCGTTTGGTCATTTGATTTTGACGAAACGCATACAGCCATACGACCGGCAGGCAATGATTCAGCCGCAATTTGCGGGCGATCAAGCACCCCGATTCGTCGGGCATTCGTTCGCTGATCACGACCAA
>JBITAD010000324.1:0-2982 GCA_044439945.1 Blastopirellula sp. JB062 | reverse complement strand
CTTTGCGCCAGCAGTTTGTCGCCGCGACCACTCGGGTCCATCAACGCAGCGTGGCCGCCGCGCAGCAGCAATATCAAAGAGCGACGCAATCTAACACGACCTCGCCCGGCGTCGCGCCGAACCCAAAATCGCCGGTCCCGCTAACAGCGCAGCGCAACCCGGACATTCGCCCTCTTTCGATCGAATCGGAGACGAGCGAGATCGTCGTGCCGGTCGACGCCGCCGGACCATTCCCGCGTAAGCGAACGGCCGAGTTGCGTCGCTAGCAGACTGGCGCCATACGATTCAAATCGCGACAGGCTCAAGAATCGGAGGACGCCTGCTGTAACGCCATTTGCTTAATCGCCTTTAAATCAAGCTTGCCGGTACCCAAAAGCGGCAGTTGCGACACCTGATAAAAGGCGTCTCGCCCTGGAACGAAGATGTTAGGCAAACCGCGCGCGACCAGCCCTTCGCGCATCTCGTCAGGCGTTTTGTCGATCTCGGTATGCAAGACGATTAACCGCTCTCCTTTTTTCGCGCAAGGCGCCGCCGACACCGCAATCCGCGGTTGTTCGTCTTCCGTCGGGCCAAGCATCGAGACGAGCGCTTCCTCAATCTGAATGTGCGGCACCATCTCGCCGCCGATTTTTGAGAAACGGCTAATACGTCCCGTAATTCGTATAAATCCGTCTTCGTCGATAACCGCCATGTCGCCGGTCGAGTACCAAGCGTCATGAATCACTTCGGCCGTTTTCTCGGGCAAGTGTAGATAGCCGAGCATCACGTTCGGACCTTGAATCTGCAAGATGCCTTGCTGATCGGCGGCCAGCTCTTCTTGCGTATCGTAGTCAATAATCCTCGCCGAAACGTTCGGAATCGGACGCCCGACGGTACCTTCTTTCCGATCCGGCTGAAAATTATCAAACGAGCGGCTAGGGGGAATATTGACCGAAACGAGCGGCGAGCATTCGGTCGCTCCATACCCCTCGACCGGCCGAACGCCGAAGCGCGACTCAAATTCGTCGCAAAGCTCAAACGGCAACTTCTCAGCGCCGGCGATCACCACCTCGAGCGATCGGAACGCGGCGGGATCGACGCGACGCAGCATGCCGCGCAAAAATGTCGGCGTCGAAAACATCAGCGTGCCGCCGTACTTTTCAGTAAGTTGAGCGATCTGCTTCGGATCAAGCGGACTAAAGTGAAACGCGCCGGCGATATCGAGCGACAACACTGGCCACATCGTCAGCGTATAACCGAATGAGTGGAAAAACGGTAAGATGCCGATCATCACGTCTTTGCGTTGCAAATGCCCCATTTGGTCGACAGCTTGGACGTTCGAAGCGATATTCGCTTGCGTCAACATCACCCCTTTCGGTTCACCGGTCGAGCCGGAAGTGAAAATGACGGTCACCAGATCTTCAGGCGAAATTTTGCCCAAGCCGAACTGCCAATTCAAGATTCGTGCCGGGGTCAAGAAAGCGGCGGCGGCGCAGGCGATCTTGTCGACCGCCGTCGGTTTCGTCTTCAAATCTTCGAGCAAGACGATTTCGGCGTCGAGTTGGTAATCGAACTTTTCAAGAAACTTGCGGCTGGTCAACACATGCTTTACGCCGGCCTGCCGAATGCAAGAATTCAAGACGTCGTTTCCGACCGTATAGTTCAGGTTGACCGTCGTCCGGCGATCGAGCGCCAGCGCGGCGTTGGCGATAACCGAGGCGCCGGTCGGCGGCAGCAAAACCCCGACGAACGGTTCCGATTCGCGATCGGCAAGCACGTGCCGATTCAGCAAGCGACGCATCACCATCGCGCCGGCTAGCAGCTTTCCGCCGGTCAGATCAATGCCGGTCGAATCGGCTAGTTTGCGACCGAATTTTCGTTTTTTACAAGCTTTGATAAACGATTGAATGGGCGGTACGACTCGGTCATGACGAGCAGCAAAGGCATGAGAGCCGAGTCGCTGCACCGCTTGGCGAATTTTAAACACGTCGTAGGGGGCCTCTATCGGTTTGCCAAAATGTATGGAGATCGGCGTCCGCCATCCTTGCGGACGCTTCCAAAAAAACTTGCCGCCGGAGAAGCTGAAAATGCTACCCCAAAGTTCGTCGAGATAAACAGGCACGACCGGCGCGTCGGTTCCCTCGACTAACTTCAATAATCCGCGTTTGAAGCCTTGCACTTGTCCGGTTCGGGTAATCCCACCTTCCGCAAAAATGCAAACCAATTCTCCATTTTTGATCGCCGCGTTTCCTTGACGAAGCGCTCTCAAAATTCCTTTCGGGCCGCTGTCGATCATGATCGCGCCATGCCATTCGGCGAACTCGCGAAACCAGCGACTCTGAAAATTGCCGGCCCATACGAACATGCGAACCGGGCGACTGCTTGTCAGCAGCAACAAGATTCCGTCGAGCCAGGTTACATGGTTCGAGACCAGCAAAGCGCCGCCGCGCACCGGCAAATTTTCACGATCATAGACGCGGATACGATAACATGTTTCGCTGGCGAGCCAAACGAAAAAACGAATCGCCGGCTGCGGGATCAGCCGCAAGATGTACCACAAGATCGGCACGGTAGCGATTCCGCAGAATAGGAAAATGAAACGGGACGAAAAGAGCGGCAAGCCTGACGCTTGATGAAACACGGCCGCCGCCAATTGCTTGTCTTGCGGAAAACGATCGAGTTGATTGCTTCGATCAACCGAATCGCCCTCTTCAAATCTTTGCGATAATTCGATCCAAAGCAACTCGGCGATCGCCTTGCGTCGCTCTTCGTTGGTATCGGAAAACTGATCAATCTCTTCCACTGTGACAGGAGTTCCGTCGCCCGACTCCCACGATCTCTGGTGCGCCGCGGTCCGTACGGCTAGTTGACTCTCGAACTCGCTCGATCCTTGATACTGAACCGCTTCAATATTATTGACCGAACCTTCTCGCACTTGCCATCGCATTCCCATAAAGAGAATGGCGACCATCATGCAACCGCTAAAGGTCAAAAAGTTGCTCG